>NVVU01000104.1 GCA_002733485.1 Robiginitomaculum sp. | reverse complement strand
AAAAACACGAAGCACACCGCGCGCTCCGCGCAGGGACAGCTTGGGTTTTTGAAGAGCAGACAGAGCTTCCCCGGTGGGGTCGAAGCGAACTTCGGCCCCTTTTGAGAGAGCATTGCTCTTCAAAAATCCTGTAAGGTGCTGTCAGGCCCTTACAGGCAAAAACTCAAATTTCGAAGGGAAGAATGCCAAGGTCTGATGTGCTGCGCTTGGTGCGCGCCTTGGTCCATTCATTGATGTCTGCGATGCGATAACGAATGCACCGCCCAGAGATTTTAACAAAGCGCGGACCTCCGCCGCGTGTTCGCCAATTTCGTAAAGTTCGTGGTGAAACGCTCAGCAGTTTTCCAACCTGTTTTTCAGTAACCAGACGTTGTTCGTTTGTCGTTTTGATAGCAACCATGTGGGCCTCCATTTCATTTGGAAAACCGTTTTGGTCTCCTTATGAACCCGTTTTAGGCCAAAGCGACTCAGGCCACACGGTGCACGACTAGAGCAAAAACTGGAAAAACGTGCTCACTACTTTAAGGAGCTAATGCCTTGACGGGTTATGTTCTCACGCATTGCCCTGTCAATCATGCGCGTTGTCACTTTGTTATCAATCAAGGCCATGCAATCGACACAAAAATGCGCTGCTTCACTTAGTGGAAGTAGTTTTTCACCATCTTCAACGGCGGGATCATTGAAGGCGCGTGTAAACGGTTTTCCCGTTTGCTCTTCCCACATTGTTCGAAGACCGCCTATTGCCAAACCTAAACCAAAATTTGCTTTGTATTTTTTGGATCTCTTTTTCAGGCCCGTAGTTTTCTCTACCTCGTCAATACCATTGGCTATTCCATCTGCGTTCCATGCCATAACCTGAATTGCCGTTAGTATAATCATACTTTGCATAAATATAGTCCCGGTAATTGGGTGCTTTTCTGCTAAATTTTCTTCTATTAAGACCCTTAAAAAGTCGGCTTTTTCTTCATCTTCATATTCTTTGGCCTGCACAAGAAAGACATCTTCACCAAATAAATGATGTATTTTGCATATTTCATCAATGAGAGCATTGATACGTTTAGAAATTGATTTGGCGTGCACTCGCCTTTTTCTGCGCGTTATTTTTTCTCTTTTTGGCGAGTTAAGCATATAGAACATGATTTGAGCTTCAAAGTCCTTTTGAAACACGCTTTGGTCTTTGACACCGTACCGGTTGCCGATTTCGCTGATTTTAATTTTGCTTGCCGTGTGTATCGGTAGCGTTATGCGCGATTGAAATATTGTATTTGTCAATTTTAACTGATTTGTCATGAGAACCCCCATGTTTTATATTTTATTGAGTTTATGAATTTAAAAACACCAAACAACTAACCTTCCATTTACAGCCTAATCATCAACCAGCCTCAACACCGGTTTTTTTGATGCTGGTTTGGTAAATTCACTAATCAGCCCATCAACCTCATTGGCGGCGTTACGGGTAATGGTATCCGCCAAGTGTGCGTAACGCGCCGTTGTCTGGGCCTGTGTGTGGCCAAGTAGCTTGCCGATCATCGGTAAGGAATGCCCCGCCATTGCCGCAAAAGAAGCGTAAGTATGACGTAAGTCATGAATACGAACATCGTTAAGGTTCGCGTTAGAACGAATACGTCGCCAAGGCTTTTGTAAGTCAGTAACGTGTTGTCCTTTAATTTTCCCAATGATTACAAAGGGATTGCCATTAACTCGTGGCAATGCGTTAATCACGTTAAGCGTTGATTGGCTTAATAAAACGCGACGCGGCCCCGTCTTAGCGTCAGGTAACCAAAGAACGTTATCTCTTATGTAAGACCATTTCATGGTCTGAATTTCAGATAAACGGCAACCGGTTAACAATAGTATCTTGAACGCGGCGGCAACATGAATAGTCTCCGTGCCGTCTTCAACGCTGGCGTCTAACACCTGCCAGAGTTTTTCAACTTCTTCAGCGGCCAGAAAACGCTCGCGTTTCTTTTCGGGATATTTGGCAACATGGCGGGTTGGGTTTGTGCCATCGGCTCGCAATCCCCACACTTCGGCCAGATTGAACATTTTAGAAATGACAGAGAGAACGCGGTTAGCCTGATAAGGTTTGTTGCGCAAAGAATGATGCAACTCGGTCACATCAACGCGGGCCACGTCCTGAATACGGTGATTACCAAACTTTGGTTTGATGTATTTTTCACAAACCTGACGATAGTCGCCAAGGGTTGATGGCTTGCACCGAAGCGCGACGTGCTCATTCAGGAAGCGATTGCACAGGACCGCTACCGTAGGCGCGCGACGTTTCTTTTGTAGATCGCCAGAGGGATCACTACCAAATGCTACTGAGCCTAATTTATTGCGGGCCAGATCGCGGGCCTGATTGGGCGTAAGAATACCATGAGCGCCAAGGTTCATCCGCCGGGTACGTCCACCGGAACGATATTGGATGATGTAGCTCTTTTTACCCTTTGGTGAGACCCGGACGCCAAAGCCCGGAATTTGATCATCCCAAAAGAAATATTCGGACGATTTTGGCGTTAACATATCAACGGAACGTTTCGTGATCTTTCCCATGGGTCTCACCGATTTGGAAGCATATAGGAAGCACTTTGCAGCGCTTCGTGGCGTCAACACGGTGAGTGACAGAGTCATGCGTGTCAAGTGAACACATTGAAATAATTACGATAATGGCGCTCTAGAGACGTCGAGAGACAATCAGCGCGCACCCCATAAAAATAACTGTTAATCAGCGGGTCACTGGTTCGAGTCCAGTCCGAGGAGCCAATTTAGCCCGCTAAGTCAATGGCTTAGCGGGTTTTTTATTTTTAGCTCAGGGTACTGCTTTCGATTTGGAAGCTTAGCGGAAACAGTTAAAAAGGGCTGCTCCATGCCCACAAACATCATTGTGATGCGGCTTAGCGTTTGGGCCTAACTGCATTACGATAGCCCGGATTGGGAGAATCATATGTCGACCTCAACCTGCCTGCTTGTTGAAAACAGAAACCATGTTCTCACCCTCACGCTGAACCAGCCAGAAAAACGCAATGCCTTAAGCCTTGAAATGCTGGAGGCATTACAGCTGCAACTTTTACAATCCGCCAAAGGCGAAGACATCCGTGTGGTGGTGATTGCCGCCAACGGGCCGGTATTTTGCGCCGGTCATGATTTGAAAGAGCTGACCGCTCACCGTGAGGACGCGGACAAGGGGAAGGCGTTTTACCAGCAAATCATGGCGCTGTGCGCCAAGGTCATGCAGGCCATTGTGCATCACCCCAGGCCTGTGATTGCAAAAGTGCAGGGCATGGCCACAGCGGCGGGGTGTCAGTTGGTGGCCAGTTGCGATTTGGCGATTTGTACGGACACCGCCAGATTTTGTACGCCGGGAGTTAACATCGGGCTTTTTTGTTCCACCCCGATGGTGGCACTCAGCCGCAATCTGGCACGCAAAAAGGCTATGGAAATGCTCCTTCTGGGCGAGGTTATCGACGCTCAAAGCGCGCAAGCCTTTGGTCTGGTTAATCAGGTCGTCGGCCCGAACCAGCTGGATTCTGCCGTTACCCAATATAGTGACAAACTCTGTGCCAAAAGCACGCTGGTTCTAGCCATCGGCAAAGAGGCATTTTATCAGCAAATCGAAATGCCACTGGCTCAGGCTTATGATTACACCTCTGAGGTCATGGTCAAAAACATGCTGCATGCCGAGGCCGTCGAGGGCATTGGCGCCTTTATTGAAAAACGCAGCCCCCATTGGCAGCAATCTGAATAGAGTCAGCCATGGGTGCCCCTCTTGATGATCTTCTCGCGGAAATTAGGGCCTGCACTGCCCATGCCCAAGCCCAGCCCGCGCAACCAGTTATGGCTGCGAAAAAACGAATAGTTTGAAACCGATGTCATACCGGTTTTGCAAACCTGCATTACGCAATTATTGCAAGGACTGTCGTAATTTTCACGTTTGCCCGTTTGCCCGCTTGCGCGAACCGGCGAACAGAGTCCTAATATTACTGATTCCATAATGAGAAAACCATGAAACGCGCCCGTACTAAAATTGTCGCCACCCTTGGCCCAGCCAGCCAGTCAGTCGAAGTCATCGGCGCCCTGTTTGACACAGGGGTGGATGTCTTTCGCATGAACTTTTCTCATGGTTCCCATGAGGATCACCAACGCATCTATGACAACATACGCGAGGTGGAGGTTTCCAAAAACCGCCCCATTGCGGTGCTGGCTGATTTGCAGGGACCAAAGCTGCGCCTGGGCGAGTTTAAAGACGGCCAGGTCATTCTTGCCGAAGGCCAGGATTACCGTTTTGATCTGGATGAAAAGGAAGGCGATGAAACCCGCGCGCCTTTACCTCATCCGGAAATCTTCAAGGTTTTGAAAAAAGGCGAATTGCTGCTCATTGATGATGGGCGCATGCGCTTTGAAATCACCAAAGTGGGTGATGGTTTTGCAACAGCTAAAGTGCTGACCAAGGGCAAACTCTCGCCGCATAAGGGGGTCAACCTGCCGGGTGCAAAACTTCCCATCTCGGCCATCACCGACAAGGATATGCGCGATTTATCTTTCGCGCTCAGCCTTGGCGTAGACTGGGTGGCGCTCTCTTTTGTACAGGGGCCGGAAGACGTGGCGGATTTGCGCAAACTGGTTGGCGGTAAAGCGGCCATCGTCTCCAAACTGGAAAAACCTTTGGCCATTGACCGGCTGGATGAAATTCTGGAACTTTCCGATGCAGTGATGGTGGCGCGCGGCGATCTGGGGGTGGAGCTGCCTCCCGAAGATGTGCCCATCTTGCAAAAACAAATCATTCGTGCCGGCCGCGCCTTGGGCAAGCCGGTGATTGTGGCGACGCAAATGCTGGAATCCATGATTCAAAACCCCGCCCCCACCCGCGCCGAAGCCTCGGACGTAGCTACCGCGGTTTATGATGGGGCGGACGCGGTGATGCTCTCTGGTGAAACCGCCATGGGGGCCTATCCGGTGGAATCGGCYAAAATGATGGACCGGATCATMCGCCGGGTGGAACGCGCCGACAGTTATCGCCGCCTGTTGGCTGCCGAACGGCTGGAACGCGAAAGCACCACGCCWGACGCCATTATGGCSGCRGCGCATCTGGCGGCCGATACCATCAATGCCGCCGCSATCGTTACCTATACCTCSTCTGGCTCKACRGCCTATCGCGCCGCRCGCGAACGCCCMATTCAGCGCATWATTGGCCTKACRCCCAAYCGCTCKACCGCSCGKCGMCTSACYCTGGTCTGGGGCGTGACCGCYATYGARATTGARGATGCYCAGGACATTGATGAYATGGTCAACAARGCCAARGYCCAGTCCAAAAAAGARGGCATTGCCAAAGTSCGTGAYCGCATTGTGGTCACCGCYGGCATCCCCTTTGGCGCGCCCGGCAAAACCAAYCTGTTRCGYATTGCCCGTGTCGATTAAGCGGTATTGAGGCTAGACCCTAGTATGGCCCCACCCCTTCTGCATGTGCGCGATATYGAACAAAGCTTTGGCAACACCCAGGTGCTGGACGGGGCCGAATGCGCKYTGCAYGCCGGCGAGCGGCTSTGYGTGGTYGGGCGWAATGGCTCGGGWAAATCCACACTGTTRAAGGTCATGGCGGGYYTGATYGAGCCTGAYGGCGGCAGYGTSTTTRTYCAGCCSGGCACCACCATACGCTATYTGCCRCARGAACCGGATTTCACCGGCTATACGAGTGTTGGCGATTATGTCGAGGCGGGCCTGGCCCCTGGCGATGATCATTACCGGGCACAGGCGTTGATGCATGCTTTGGGTCTTAGCGGCAAAGAAGACCCCAAACTGATCTCTGGCGGCGAGGCGCGCCGCGCGGCTTTGGCCCGCACACTGGCCCCCAAACCCGATGTTTTATTGCTGGACGAGCCGACCAATCACCTGGACCTGCCCACTATAGAATGGCTGGAACGCGAATTATCCTCGCTCTCTTCGGCGCTGGTGCTGATCAGTCATGACCGGCGCTTTTTGGAACGTCTCAGCCGTAAGACCCTGTGGGTGGATCGGGGGCAATGCCGCATGCTGAACAAGGGGTTTGGTGCGTTCGAGGACTGGCGCGATGAAGTGCTGGAACAAGAAGAGCAGGAACAACACAAGCTGGCGCGCAAGATTGTTCGCGAAGAACACTGGCTGCGCTATGGCGTTACGGCGCGGCGCAAACGCAATGTACGCCGCCTTAAAAACCTTGGTGAATTACGCGCCCAAAAACGCGATTTTGAGGGGCCAAAGGGCAATATCTCCCTGAATGTTGCCGAAGGGCGCGGAGCGGGTAAAATCATCATCGATGCCAAAAAAATCGCCAAATCCTATGGCGATCTAAAACTGGTGCAAGACTTTTCCTGCCGCATTACCCGGGGCAGCCGGGTGGGCATTGTTGGCCCCAATGGCGCGGGCAAAACCACGCTGCTGAACATGCTGATCGGCAAACTGGCCCCCGATACTGGCAGCATCAAAATCGGCGATACGGTTGATCTGGTTAGCATGGATCAAAACCGTTCGGAGTTGAACCCGGAATGGTCACTTAAAGAAGCGCTGACCAATGGCGGCGATATGGTGGATCTGGCCACTGGGCGCAAACACGTCATGGCTTATATGAAGGATTTTCTTTTCACCCCGGATCAGGCAGGCACCCCCGTTGGCGTACTTTCCGGCGGCGAGAAAGCGCGCCTGATGCTGGCCCGCGCTCTGGCCCTGCCAGGTAATTTTCTGGTGCTGGACGAGCCAACCAACGACCTTGATCTGGAAACCCTGGATCTTTTGCAGGCATTTTTATCCGATTATGCGGGCACGGTAATGCTGGTCAGCCATGACCGGGATTTTCTGGACCGGGTGACCACCTCGATCATCGTTCACGAAGGCCCGGGSCAATGGCGCGAATATCCCGGCGGTTATTCTGACATGCTGCGCCAGCGCAAAGGCAACCCAGACGACAAGAAAAAGAATAAGAAACAAGGCMAGAAAGCCGCCAAATCCAAACCCAATGCCGGAGCGATTAAACCCGGTAAAGTGAAGCTGACCTTCACGGACCAGCACGCGTTAAAAACTCTGCCCCTTGAGATCGATGCGCTTGAAAAACGCATTGAAAAAATCAATATCATCCTTGCTGACCCGGACCTTTTTACCAATGACCGTAAACGCTTTGATCAGGCCAGCGCCGCCCTTATCGAAGCTTCTGACAAAATCGAAGAAATGGAATTACGCTGGCTGGAACTGGATGAACTCGCGGGCGGGGATTAGGCGAAAGCCAGCCTCACCTTGAGGGATTTTACGATGTAAAATCGTCTCGAAGGATGGCCGCATACCACCTTCGTCGCCCTCCGGCTTGACCGGAGGGTCCATACATCATTGCTGCATACGTTTACCTTCACAATAGATTCTCCGGTCAAGCCTACGAGCGACGAGAGAGGAAAATTCTAAAACATTGCCAAAGGGCAATAAGCGCCATCTACGCCCCCTCACCTCATTCCTCTCCCTTGGGGAGAGGATGTCATAGACAAACTCAGCAGAACCCCTTCTCCCGGTGGGAGAAGGCTGGGATGAGGGGGTTCTACCTTACAGAACTGGATTGCCCGAATAAATCGGGCAATGACAAACTAAAACTTATAAAGCCATCACCTTCGTGTCATTACCCGGTTCATCCGGGTAATCCAGAAAACGGCAAGGGTAGACAAAGACCGCGTTTTCCCTCCATGGTCACGTCATGAAGGTATATTTCAAAGCATTAGCTAGCATTTTTGCCTCCCCTAAACAGGAACCAGAGGCAGGTCGCCGCCTGCGCCGCTATATCTTTTTTGCCGTGTTGTTTTGGTTTGCTTTTGTCATTGTGGGCTGTATCTGGCTTTCCACAGCAGATAAAAACTTTCTAAACCTCAGCGATATTTTTAAGTACCTTTATGGCATTGATATAATAATTGCTCTTCGCAACGCTGGGTTGGCAATTGGTACATTGGCGGCGGGGTTGTTGGCGGTGATTACACTGGCCAATTCATTGAATCGCACAGTGCAAAATGATGAAACTATCGCCAATGAGCGGCGCAAGTCTGATGCCGAAATTTTTGCCCGCCAGATACTGGAAACTCTCGCCGCCTTTATTCGGGGGCAAAGCCGACCTTATGTTAAAGCATGGGAAGCCAAATATACTGTAACGGTCATTAATGAGGAAACCGGCAAAGAAACTGAAGAATTCCAACCACCTTTTCGGGATAAAGAGGGAATATTTAATGGTGATATATTTAACAACTACATCAACGATTTAGTGAAAGCGGGCGCGCCCGAAGATATTCAAACCGCCTTTAAAATCATTGTCCGCACTTTCCCGGTTAAGGCACGACCAGAACTTGAAGAAGGTAAGCTTAACCTAAACAATTCATGGCTTGTAAATATCAGAATGCCCAATGAATCATATCTACAGCAACTCAGCTTTTTCAAAACGCATATGGAATGGATAACCTTAAGAAATGCACATATGAAAGGAGCGTTCTTATCGGGCGCACATATGGAAAGGGCAAACTTATCAGGAGCAAATATGGAGGAGGCTGACCTAACAAATGCGCATATGGAAAGAGCTTCCATAGTAGCTACTGATTTTAATGGCTGTAATGGCTTGAATCCAAAACAACTTAACTCTGCCCAATGGCGCCCAGAACTTCCGCCTATAAATATCCCAAAAGACCTTCTTCCTTTGCCCCATGATGGGGAAGGCAATTCGGTAAAGACTGAAGCAGATGAAAAAAAGAGAATTTAGTACATCGCCCCCATCGGGAGAAGGCCCAAGATGAGGGTACATACTCCTTTCGTCATGCCGATGAAAATCGGCATCCAGAGGGAATGTGAAACTGGATTCCGTTTTTCAACGGAATGACGCCTTCACCTCATCACCAGTTTTCACTCTCCCTTTAATTTTGGGCAGAAAAGTCCGGAAAACTTAAACCAACCGCCGGAGCATCAACAAGGCCAGCCCGTCGAAAAACAGGCTGATGCCGACATAGATGCCAACAATCCAGAAGCTGGTGTTCGGCCAACCGGCCAGAATGAACAGCGACAGCGCAAAGGATAAAATGGCGTTCAGCAACGGCCAGAACCAGCCGCGCATAGGGCGCATTTCAAAGGCC
>NVVU01000103.1 GCA_002733485.1 Robiginitomaculum sp. | reverse complement strand
AAGAGGCCGATTTCTGCGAGGTGTTTTTTGACAATGTGCGCGTGCCTGTGGAAAACCTTGTTGGTGAAGTCGACAAGGGCTGGACGCTGGCCAAAGCCGTGCTGGGCCACGAGCGCATATTTCTGGGCGCGCCCTCACGCCCTGAAATCGCACTGTCGCGCCTTGAAAAACTGGCCGAAGCCCGAGGTGCGTTTGACGATGCGGCGTTCAGATCGCGTTATGCACGTCTGCGGCTGGATCTGTATGATCTGGGGTCAGCTTTTGAACGCTTTGCTAAGACCCTGCGCGATGGCGGCAGTCTGGGTGCGGATGTGTCAGTTCTGAAAATATTTTGCAGCGAACTTTATCAACGGATCACCGAAGAGACACTTGAGATCGCCGGTGAAGAGGCGCGGTTCGCCGACGATTTGGGCGTTGAGGACGGGCAGATTGATGCCATGAACCTTTACCTTGATGCGCGGGCGCTGGCCATTTTTGGCGGATCAAACGAAATCCAGCGGACAATTCTTATCAATTTCAAATTCTGGGCAATGAGTTGGCGCGAATCCATAAACAGAGAGAATTCATTTGTGGAATATTAATCCACGGAATATATTCTACATTAGATAAATTTATTTCGGCAGTGACTCTTAAGCCGTTACCCAAATAATGGGCCGTGCCGAAGATCTGGCTGAAGACCCAACAAAGGGTTGGAGGCATTTAATGGAGAGCAACGATCATGAGTTTAACCAACTTCATCAAGCGCCCACGCATAAGCGAGGCATTCGGCAAATATGCCACTAAAGATAGAACGCCTGGTACGTTTAAAACCTGCCCCCTGCTTGTTAAGGATGCACAAGGACCAAATGGATCAGCCGGGACATCATTTGACTATCTTGCAAGATTTCACATTGCACGCGTATTGAGAAAAACAGAAACACGGGTTCATCGACGTCAATGGATTTCGGAATATGTACAGGAACGACTGTACCCAAATAGTGTTGAAAAACGTCTTTATGACATTGGCATGAACGAAGAATGGCATGAGTATCTCACCGGCGCACACTTCGAGGCGAACGCTTACATCCAAGGCAAAGGGAATGTAAAATGGTTGGCACTCATGGTGCAATATATGGCCCATACTGACCTTTTACGGCGAACGATGATGGGTTTTGACAACCGCTTTGATGCATGTGGCAGGGTGGCAAGTGAACTCATCGCAATGCTTGAATTGTTTGATCCAATAGAAGTTTTTCAGCCAAAGAAACATGTTTACCTCAATCCGGAATTTGTGTTTGCGAATAAGGTCAGCGGCGCGGACGCGGATTTGATCGTTGACGACAGGCTCATTGAGATCAAAACCAATAAACGGCTTGTATTGACAAAAAGTACGCTTTTGCAGCTTGTAGGTTATGTAGTGCTGCACGATCTTGCAGGGATTAAAATGAGTGATGGGGTACACCATGAGCCCCTATCATCTGTTGGTATCTATTTCGCCCGTCACAATAAGTTTCTTACAATTCCTCTCAGCGACCTCTTTCCGGATAAGGGGTATGAGCTTTTCCGTAGTGAATTTGAGGATGAAATGAAAATTTATGAGGGAAATATTTTAAAAAACCAGCGACTGCATGGCGTTGGTGCGCTCGAAGATTTGTAGGCATTTTCCCGTCGAATTAGGGCTTGTTGAGATTCAGGATTCCCATTTACGCTGACATCTGATTCACTCCTCCCAAAAGGGAGGATGATATGTTGAGCGAACGTTTTGTGATCAGCGACGCCCAGTGGGCTTTGATGGAGCCACATTGTTTTGGCAAGAAACGCGACCCCGGTCGCACGGGCGGGGACAGCCGCCTTTTTATGGAAGCGGTTTTGTGGGTTGCCCGAACCGGGGCCCCATGGCGAGACCTTCCGCCCGGGTTTGGCAACTGGAACACTGTTTTCAAACGGATATTTGATGCCGTGTCTGGCGATCCGGACATGGAATGCATCATGATTGACGGCACAATCTGCAAAGTCCACCGCCACGGACAGGGCGCAAAAGAGGGACTCAAAGTCAGGCTATAGGGCGCTCTCGCGGCGGGATCACCACCAAAATCCTGGCTTTGACGGACGCGCTTGGCAACCTTGTCAGCTTTTGCCTGATGCCGGGGCAAGCCCATGACTTGCGTGAAACAGCGGAGCTGATCGAGGGCGTTTCATGCGACATGCTCCTCGCAGATCGCGCCTTTGATGCCAACTGGCTGCGTGAAAATCTGGCTAACTCGGGGATCGTTCCAGTCATTCCGCCGAAATCCAACCGAAAATTCCCACCGACGTTCGATCAACACAGCTACAAATGGCGGCATTTGATCGAAAACTACTTTCAGAAACTTAAGGAATTCAAACGCATAGCATTACGCGCCTGCAAAACCGATCAGAGCTTCTCCTCAATGATATATCTGGCGGCGGCAATCATCAATTCCCGATGAATCTCAACAAGCCCTAATCACCTTGATTTACAACGCTTCTTACCGAATGCCCCCGATCCGTGATATGGGCGGCAGCCTCACGTATAAATTCTTCTGAGCATCTCATGTCAGACATATAAATCTCTTTGTTACATTTTACTATGCAAGGCGTCTACAAATCCAGGGGCACATCACTGAAATTTCTTACTCAGGTTTCGCTAAGATGAATGTTACGGTCTGTTGAAGATAAAGTAGCAAGTGGGGACATTGCAGACATTAGCCTGACTTCGGTTCAGGGGGCATTGCGGGCAATAGAAAGTCAAGGAATCAGTATCAAATTCGAACTAAGATTCAGTCAAAATACTGCGATATTGCTCAAGGCGTTTATGCAGCTCTATATCTGGCAACCAAACAAATGGATCTTCAATGTATTTGTTAATTGCATCTATCAGGACGCGAACAGGTGCTGTTTCATGTTCGAAAATCAGGTCAAAGAGCCAAAGCATCCCGTGTGCCTTAACATCCTTTTGACGAGCTAGTTTTTTTAGATTTTCATCTCCAGTCAATAGGACGCAAGTCTCCGTGTTCTCAGCTAGGACTAAAGCGAAGTTGTCGTGGAGGGAGAGGCGAGTAAATTCGGCGCGATACTGATAGGCTTGAGCAACCTGCGCACCGCTCAACGTTTGAACTTTGAGGCCGCCATACAAAAGAAATTGTTTTTCATCGTCTGTTAAAGAAAGCAGTTCGTCTTCAAACAAAATATCAGGAATTACGAACTCGAAAGGTAGCGCGAGCATAGCTCGAAATAAATTACCTTTCTTCAAGTCAATAAGACCCGAGCTATCCGTAATTACGATTTGCATCAGGCTTGTACTGGACCTTTAAGCTTTTCCTCAAGTTCGGACAAGGGCACGCGAAGTAATTCAACGCCCTTACTTAGTGAGATATACCTTTCCGATAGAGCTCTTAAGCAGATCCTTTCGAAACGCTTAGCCTTTTCTTGTGAGCCAAGTTTCGCTTCTAATGGATCAGGTTCCTCAAACCGCCAAGATTTAGCAAAGGTTCTAAATGCATAGTTTACTGCAGTAGCACTCAAAATACCCAATTGCTTTAGACGAACGAGGACTGCGGCAGCGCTGACGCGGTACATACGCTTAATGTCAAGAATTTCGGCGTAACTAATGGACTTTCTGAATTCGCCTATTAGGGTTCGAACATGGCTTGCTGCCATTAAGAATGCGCCTGCAAACATATCTGATGCTTTTTCATGATTGCACGGTGAAGCCTCGTCAATGAGCCTGTGAGCGAGTTCATGTGCCAGGGTGAAGCGCCTTCGTTCTAAAGTCACATTTTGGCTAATTACGATTACTGGAACTTCCGGTTTCCCATTACCGCGACGGACAATACTAGTTAACCCTGAAAAATCGTCAGGAAGGTCAAGAATTAAGACCTTTATGCCCTGTTCTTCTAATAGCTCGGTCATGTCTGGTATTGGGTCTTCGCCCAATTTCCACACACTTCTAACTTCAATAGCCATAGCTTCAGCATCAGCTTCGGTTTTTAGGAAATATGGTTTGCTAAAAGGTATTACCCATTCAGAGCTGTTTAGCTGTAGAATGTCTTCGATCTCAAGGTATCGCTCTAGATGTTCGATAACAAGAGCTTCAACTTGGGCTCGCTCTTGGGTACTCGTGGTTGATTTTTTTCGAAAATCTACATCCAGTAATTCCTCAACTTGGCTGCTGAACAAAAAGCTCATGCTCACGTCGAGCTCTTTTGCAAGCAAAGACAGTATGTCAGATGACGGAGCCATCTCATTTCTTTCATACTTACCGATAGCTTGCGCGCTTACACGGCTATCAATAGCATCTGACAATGAACGTAGGGAGTGCCCAGCCTTCTTCCTTGCCAATATTAGTCGCTCACCAAGCATTTTTCATATCCTCGCCCCAAGGGTTTACAAATTATATTTTATTGTATATATGTAAACCTAACAAAGGTTCATGTCAAGAATTTTTGTGTAAATTTAGAAACTAAAACCTACAATAGGAGAATGGAAAATGGCAACCAACCCACCAACCGGAGACGGGCATCGTAACGGCGCCGTAAGAGGTCGATCTCAAACTCGAACACCATCTGGCCATTATGTGAAGCGTGACGCTTCTTCTGGCCGCTTCATGGACGTTAAAACTTCCAGCAAAACGCCCTTTAAAGGCGTCCGCAAGGAGCGTTAATGCCCAGTAGAGTGACACATGAATTTGCTGGTTCCATCACCGGAATGGCTGTTGCGGCTTCAATACCAAGTGCTTCAGTCATTAGTGTGGGGGCCAGTTATTTCATAGGAAAAGGTGCTGGCTGCATTCCTGATTTGCTTGAGCCAGCAACATCTCCGAATCACCGAAGAGTCTTTCATAGCTGGATCGCTTTGGCCGCCATGGGTTATGGTTGGAAGAAAGCGTATGATTGGGAACCAAAAAGCGATTTAGATAAATTTATTCGATACGTAGCCTTAGTAGGAGGTGCAGCAGTAATTTCCCATCTTGCGCTAGACTCTTTTACACCAAAATCGCTGCCTTTAATGTAGAAAGAAAAACACATGTCGATCCGAAATATTCACCTAAGAAAATTATTGCGAGCTTTTAATGAGTCTGAAAATAGAAAAATTACTTTATTACGCGGTGACATTCGGAGTGAGTTAAAAAAGCGTGCAGGGTTCGCATCAAAAGGTGGGGACTTTCATGGTCCTTTTTGGAGTGATGCAAAAAACCATGCGTCAGGTGAAATTGACTTAAGCATTGCAACGTTAGATCGGATTGCAAAGAACGAAGCACGGGGCCGATTATACCCAGAACTCACGGAGGGATTTTTAGAATGGTGGCATAACAAACGCCGGACACGAAATGAGCCTATCTCTGTTTTTCCATACACAGTTAAAAAATGTTTTAAAATCGATGAGTTGAGTGCTAGTGTAAAGGTGGAGAACTTGCTTTCCATATTGATTGGTGATCCGAATTTGGGGCCACAAGGCAAGCGACTGATATATCCCTATTTTAGCGAGGAACCTGTTCTGGATAAGAAGACCGCCCAATTGGGGCTTTGGCTTTTAAGTGAGGCTCTCCCGGAGTTTGCCCCAGAAGACATAAGAATTCTCGATGTAATACGGGCAAAGGCTTTTTCGATTTCGGAGTTGCCACTCTCAGGGGCTGAAGAATATGAGTTCCTCAAGAAGTACGGGAAACTCATAGATGAATGGGAAACACTTAACGAGCAATATGGATAATATATATGTTACGCCGCACTGTGCAATGGCCTAAAGATGGAACTTTTAACTAAAGAGAATTTTGAATTTGCTATAGCAGCGCTGTTGCCAGGTTTTATTGCTTTAGTTTGCTTTCTAATGGCTTTTCGCACTAGGATGCCGCCCCCGTTTTACACTATAATTTTGAGTGTAGTTATCAGCTTCTTCTACATCAACTTATTAGCATTGGGTAAACTCGCTTTAGGTGGAGGATATTCATCCCCAAAACCGTTGGCAGATTTCGTCAATCTTATTATTTTACCCGCTATTCTGGGATATTTTTTTGGAGTTTTATGGGAGTGGCTATCACCAAAATTACGATCTGTTGGAATACCCGTTAGATCACCGATACCTACGGCATGGGATTTTGCTTTCGCTAAGAGGTCACATTGTTGGGCGCTTGTTCGCTTTAAATCTGACCGTGAAGCGTTAAAGGGATGGTATTGCGGAGATTCATTTGTCGGTACTGAACTCATGTATCGCGATATTTTTCTAACCCAAGTACACGAGTTTCAAGAGGCACATGACTCCAATGAGGGTGGTTGGCACCCCTGCGAACCACCTTTAGAGGTTTGGATTAATGGAGACGATATACTAATGATAGAATTTGATAACGGCATTGGAAAGGAACAAGAGCATGTCAAAACAACCAAGTAAACCAACTAACGAGGGCTATGTTCCTAAAAAAAGAGGGTATCAACCGGTAACCCCGAGCAAGAATGTTGATGCAGGCTACCAAGGCCCAACAAGTAAAAACGTGCCGACTTCGAAACCGTCAAAACGTAAGTAGCGGTGATGGTTTGCCATTGTAAATGGTAGGCTGAGTTTAAATATTGATGTACATAGTTTAAATACATTGTCCGTCTTCATATGAAGTGGGACAGATATCCATTTGTTCAAGACCGATATGCCCACCCCTAAATCAGAAGATATCTGCTTGCGGGTCAGCCCGCTGGTCAGGGCTATGCGAACAGCATCGCGTTTGAATTCTTCTGAATGTCGTGTTGCCATCCTTGCTCTTCTTTGTGGTAAAATATACTCTTAAAAGAGCGGAATAAATCTGCGACAGGTCCAATTTGCAACTAGCGCCCAATCATAATATTCTCTAATTGCGTGTGATCGCCCGAGTATTTCACATGCTACTCACCACCAGATATATAGGATTACGGAATGAAGGCCCAAGATAAGTTTGTCACAGATGTTTTGAAAATAAGACAGCAATGGGTCGTTCCCGTTTATCAAAGGCATTATAGATGGCGATCGGATGATGGCGGACAAATAGAGCAAATGTGGTCCGATATTGAAGCGGGAGCGGATACAATATTAGCGGGTGAAAATCCCCGGCCACATTTTGTTGGCGCGATGATATATGAACCTCACCGAGATCAAATGCACGGCGAAGTTCCTATTCATTATGTGGTCGATGGCCAACAACGCCTCACGACATTCCACCTTTTCTTAGCCGCCCTACGAGAAATCGCCCGCAAACACGAAAATGAGGGAGCCATTTCTGCACTTGAGGAATATCTTTTCAATACTGAAAGCAAAGCTATGTCCAACCCAAAGCGGGATCGGCACAGATTATGGCCCGGCTATCGTGATCGTGACTTCTACCTCGCGATCGTTGAGAATGGCAGTGAGGGCGTAAAAGAGCAATATCCTCAGCATTTTACCAAGCATGGCACACTAAGAGCGTCCAACACACCTATCATGCTTCAAGCCTATTTTAAGTTTATTGAAGAAATTGAGTATTATGTATGGTGGCACGAAGACCCCAAGGGTTATGCTGATGAAAATAAAATTCCTGAAGAGGATATTGATTGGGATCAAAAGCCTCCAGCAAAGGTTTTGGACGCCCTGATAAAAAGCATCTTAGATGCTTTTGCAATTGTTGTTATCTCACTTGAAAAAACTGATGATGCACATGGTATCTTCAAATCGCTCAACGGATTTGGCGAACCTTTAACCTCCTTTGACCTAATCCGAAATGATGTTTTTCAACGCGCGCTCAAGCAAAAAGAAGATGAAGAGGCCCTTTATAAGTCTGTCTGGAGTGAACTGGAGGGCGACTTCTGGGATGAGAAAGTTAAGCAAGGCCGAGCAACTGAGCCCCGATCCAGTTACTTCATCAATCATGTACTTGTGGCTTATTTGGGCGATGAAGTTGCCGTTAGAGATGAAGCTTACGAATACGGGCAATACACAAAAGTCATGAAATTTGGAAAAGTCGAGCATGAGATCAAGGAATTAGTTGCATACGCTGACGTGTACAAAAACCTAGAACTTAAAACCAATGGGTCCAATGAAGAAAGTATCGCGATCTTTTTAGACGCATGGGATATGAGTGTATTTCACCCTATAATTTTAAAGGTGGGTAAAGCCGACATTACTGATGCTGAAAAGCAATCAATTTATACAACATTAATCGCCTATGTTTTGAGGCGTGAACTTGCCGGGTTAACTCGAAAAAATTACAATAAGAACGTCTCCTCAATCCTTAAAACATTTGAAGAAAACACCATCTCTAATTCTTCTTTACTCGAATGGTTTGAAGGCTTGACAGGTGACGGTTCAAGAATGCCGTCAGACGCTGAGGTTGCTAAAGGCATTGAGAGCTTGCCTCACTATAAGCTGCCCAAACCCAAACTTCGCTATCTTTATAAACACATAGAAATGGCTTTGCGAACAAGCCGACAAGAAGAAACCTCCATTTCTACAGATGGTTTACATATTGAACATGTACTACCAAGCTCTTGGCATGAGCATTGGCCTCTTCAAAGCGGATACGTAGTATTAGGTTCGACGCAAGAAGACCACATTAAAAACGGAGGAAAATTACTTTCTCAAGATGTCGTTGAAGAAATGGAGCGGCGTCAAAGACTCRAAGATACGCTGGGTAATTTAACGGTTCTCACAGCAGCATTAAATCCATCGATCGGAAATCGCGGATGGAATATGAAATCCGGAGAAGATGGAATCGGTGAGTCTCTTCTGCAAATAAATAAACATATCGTACGTACATCACTGTGGGGCGAGCGATATGAAGGTTTAACAGCCGACAAGAATGTATGGGATGAGGAGCTCATATTAGCACGCTCTAAAGCACTTTCTGTCACGATAAATTCTGTATGGCCTGAACGTTAACAACTGATAGAAATAATAATTAGCTCGCTGTCCTACTGCATATGAAGTGGGACAGCGTAGCAACCATTAAACCCCCGCTAAACAATGGGGTCGGTACCTTCATCTAAAACTTCTAAATACTTCGTATAAGCGTAGACCCGTCCTCGTTCTTTGCCTGTGACTTCGTGAACAATGCCAAGCTTCTCTAAATTCCCAAGTGCATTTGTGGCTGTCGGCACGGTAGTTTCGCAAAGCTTTGTAATGAGTGCTATTGTGACGATTGGCCTCTGACGCATGACTTCA
>NVVU01000102.1 GCA_002733485.1 Robiginitomaculum sp. | reverse complement strand
TTTTTGGCGGTTGGCGTCGCAGCGGTGAACTTTATCAGGCCTATAAAAATCTGGATGGCGATCATCAGGACCTGATCAGGGACGCTCTGCTCTTTGCCTCCCAAAATCCCGATAGAGATCAATCCATCATTGCAGAGCTTTTAACGCCGATCGGCTATTTTGAAAATAAGGGTTTAGTCTACGATATCTGGGATCCGGTATATAAAAACTATCGCCAGAGCCCTCAAYKCAAAMSCWGGATNRAWARAKCNYGSYSTKYMKGMWTATTGGCGCRAAMRYGGYTTTCCRCCGCAATGCAAGCCGGTTGGTGATCATGACTTTACGTGTGATTGATGATGAATAGCCTGCTTGGCGAATGGCGTCGCCGTAATTTCTTGTTTTCGCAATCAGGAATGGACCATCTACCGCTTACCTCTAAACATCAACCTCGGCGCTAAGAGCGTTTTCCTGAATGAACTCTCGGCGCGGTTCCACCACATCGCCCATCAGCTTGGTAAAAATGTCGTCGGCCTCATCAGCGTGTTCGACACGCACTTGCAAAAGCGAGCGCGCATTTGGGTCCAGCGTGGTTTCCCAGAGCTGGTCGGCGTTCATTTCGCCAAGGCCCTTATAGCGTTGAATGGAAAGCCCGCGTGAGCCTTCGGTAAGCACAGCGCGGAACAGCCACATCGGGCCATGAATCACATTTTCGCGGCCCTTGCGCCGGTAATACGATGGCTCGGCATAGGTTTTTTGCAATGTCTCCTGCATGTCGTGCAGGCGGCGAGCATCGGCGGAGCGACGAAAAACGGCATCAAAAACGATTGTCTCACGTACGCCGCGCACTTCGCGGGAAAAAACTACGGCCTGATCTTCGCCAAATTCACCGCGCCAGTCGCCTTCGCCCTCTTCGGCAATAATATTCAGACGGGCCGCAGTGTGATCCAGCGCTTCCTGGCCGGCATCATCAGCAAACACGCCGGCAATRGCGGCCTGAGCAATAATGGCCCCGGGRGCGCGGGCCTCAAGACGAGCGACAATCAGGCTGGCCCTTGAGGCTTCGTCGATCAGTTCGCGCAAGTCTGGTCCGGTGATTTGTTCACCGTTTGAAAGCTCCAGCACCGCATCGTCTGCGCCTTCATCGAGCAAATAGGCATCCATTTCGTCCTGATCTTTGAGGTACCGTTCCGAGCGGCCTTTGGACGCCTTATAAAGCGGCGGCTGGGCGATATAGAGGTAACCACGTTCGATCAGTTCGGGCATTTGGCGATAGAAAAATGTGAGCAACAAGGTGCGAATATGCGCGCCATCCACGTCAGCATCGGTCATGATAATGACCTTGTGATAACGCAGTTTCTCAATGTTAAAATCATCGCGGCCTATGCCGGTGCCAAAGGCAGTAATCAGGGTGCCGATTTCGGCCGAACCGAGCATGCGGTCAAAGCGTGCCCGCTCGACATTCAGGATTTTACCGCGCAGGGGCAGAATTGCCTGGTTTTTACGGTCCCGGCCCTGCTTGGCCGAGCCGCCGGCGCTGTCTCCTTCGACGATAAAAATCTCGGCCTTTGCCGGATCGCGTTCCTGACAATCGGCCAGCTTGCCGGGCAAGGAGGCAATATCGAGCGCTGATTTGCGCCGGGTCAGCTCACGCGCCTTGCGCGCCGCCTCGCGGGCGGCTGCCGCCTCGACAATTTTTTGCACAATGGTTTTGGCTTCAGCCGGGTGTTCCTCGAACCATTCAGAGAGGCCCGTGCCCATCAGGTTTTCGACCACCGGGCGCACTTCGGAGGAGACCAGCTTGTCCTTGGTTTGCGAGGAAAATTTGGGGTCCGGCACCTTGATTGAGAGCACGCAAGTCAGCCCTTCGCGGGCATCGTCACCAGCCAGCGAAACCTTTTCCCTTTTGGCCACGCCCATTCGTCCGGCATAGGTGTTGATGGCGCGGGTCAGCGCGCCGCGAAAGCCCGCCAAATGGGTGCCGCCGTCGCGCTGGGGGATGTTGTTGGTAAAGACCAGCACATTTTCATGATAGCTGTCATTCCACCAAAGCGCAGCCTCGACCGTAATGCCGTCGCGCTCGCCGTATACCAGAATGGGATCGGGTAAAAGCGAGGATTTGGTGCGATCCAGATGGCGCACAAAGGCCTCGACCCCGCCTTCATAATGCAAGGTGGTTTCAAAGGGTTCCGGCCCGCGTTCATCACTAACATTGATCTTCACGCCCGAGTTCAAAAACGCTAGTTCGCGTAGACGGTGAATCAACGTGTCCCGATCAAACTCAATCATGGTAAAAGTGTCAGTGGAGGGCCAGAAACGCACCATGGTGCCGGTTTGGCCTTTGGCGGCGTCGCCAACCACCTTAAGGTCAGCTTCGGGTTCGCCATGGGCAAAGCGCATGAAATGCTCTTTGCCATGACGCCAGATGGTCAGGTCCAGCTTGACGGAAAGGGCGTTGACCACCGATACACCCACCCCGTGCAGGCCACCGGAAACCTTATAAGAGTTCTGGTCAAATTTGCCGCCCGCATGCAATTGCGTCATGATCACCTGGGCCGCCGACATGCCTTCTTCCTCGTGCATGGCAGTGGGAATGCCACGGCCATTATCGGCCACGCTGACCGAGCCATCGGCGTGCAAAGCCACATCAATGGTGTCGCAATGACCGGCCAGAGATTCGTCAATGGCATTGTCCACAACCTCATACACCATGTGGTGCAGGCCCGATCCATCGTCGGTATCGCCAATATACATGCCGGGGCGTTTGCGCACTGCATCCAGGCCTTTAAGGACCTTAATGGATTCAGCGCCGTACTCGTCTTGATTCGTTTGCTCTGTCATGACCTCAGACTAGCGCTTTAACCTCCATGAAGCGAGCAAAAAGGTGCGTTTTACCGTGAGGCTCAGGTGAGCTTTGCGGTGCCGTTTTTCACCTCAAAAAACTGGGCGCGGTCCTCAAATGCCTGAAATAATGCACGGTCGGTGCCGGTCAGCCAGCCCTGACCTTTCATGGCACAAACTTCGTCGATCAGGGCGGCACGACGCCCCTCGTCAAGATGAGCGCAGGCCTCGTCCAGGAGCACCAGTGGAGCCGGTGTATCCTTGCTGGCAGCGACGGCGCGGGCATGGGCCAGAGTGAGGCCGATCAGCAACGCCTTTTGCTCGCCGGTGGAGGAGAGCGCCGCCGGCATGGCCTTGGCCCGCCATATCACCTCCAGATTGGCCCGGTGCGGCCCGCAAAGCGCCCGCCCGGCAGCAGTATCGCGGCTTCTCGCCATGGCAAACACCTGTGCCAAAGCCTCAGGCAAATCCATATCATGGTTTGGTGGAGCATCCTCGTATAGCGCCTCCAGTCTCAGATCCGCCTGGGGGAAGGCGCTGTCGCTACGGGCATCAATCTCAACTTGTAAATGAGCAATGGTATCGGCACGGGCACACATAATGGCGGCCCCGGCATCGGCCATTTGGCGCTCGCAGGCCTCCAGCCAGGATGGATCCGCAGCCCCTTCGTCAAGCAGGCGTTGTCGGTCGCGCATGGCTCGCTCGTAACCGGTGGCATTGCGCCCGTGTTCGGGGTGCAGGCTCAGGGTCAGGCGATCAAAAAACCGCAGGCGGGCGCCGCGCGGACCCGCAAACAGGCGATCCTGCGCCGGAGTCAGCCAGACAAGGCGCAGCAAATCGGCCAGCGCCCCGGCCTTGGCGTTTTGCCCGTCAATGCGTACCCGCCGGTTGCGTTTGATGGGGTCCAGCCCAGTGCCCAGCGAAAACGGATCTTCATCGCCGCGCACCAACACTGCATGTACGGCCCAGGCTCCGCCTTCGCATCCCTGGCGCACGGGCGCTTCTAACGGCACCCTACGCATGCCACGCCCCGGTGCCAGAAAGGATATGGCTTCTAATATATTGGTTTTGCCCGCGCCATTGGCCCCAAAAAGCACCACTGGGCGTTCATCCAGCGCCAGTTCCAGCGCCGCATAAGAGCGAAAGTCCTGCAGGCGAAGGACGGTGAGTGCGCTCACACCCGCAGCGGCATCAACACATAAAGCGCGCCGGTGTCGCTATTGTCCTCGACCAGGGATGGTGAGGCGCTGTCGGCAAAGCGAAACACCGCTTCATCACTTTCGATCTGGCCCAGAATATCCAGCAAATAACGCGCGTTAAAGCCGATTTCCATGGGTTCGGCCTCATAATCCACCGACAATTCCTCGACCGCCAGCCCGGCTTCGGGATTATTGACCGTCAGGGTCAGGGTGTCGGCCTCAAGGGTCATTTTGACCGAGCGGGATTTTTCCGCCGAAATGGTGGCTACCCGATCCACGGCGGCGGCAAAAATATCGCGCTCTATTTTCAGGGTGTGTTCGTTACCGCGCGGTATAACCCGCTCGTATTCGGGAAACGAGCCATCGATCAATTTTGAGGTCAGAGTGGCTGCCCCAATGCCAAAGCGGATTTTTGCCTCCGAGACCGAAACCGCAATATCCTCGTCAATGGCATCCAAAAGACGGCGAACCTCCTGTACCGTTTTGCGCGGGATGATAATGCCGCTCATCCCGGCGGCACCCTCGGGCAGGGCAATTTCGGCCAGRGCCAGGCGGTGCCCGTCGGTGGCCACCGCACGCAAATGGGCGCTATCGCCCTCAACCGCATGCAAATGAATACCGTTCAGGTAATAACGGGTTTCCTCAGTCGAAACCGCAAAGCGGGTTTTATCGATCAGTTTAACCAGATCGGTGCTGCGCATGGCAAAGCTATGGTTGAGCCCATCAGCGCTAAGCACTGGAAATTCGTCCTCGGGCAAAGACGGCAGGGAAAAGCGCGAGCGGCCGGCATTGATTATCAGGCGCGGATCCTCCGCCGTTTTGATCAATTCCACTTCTGCCCCTTCGGGCAGTTTGCGCACAATTTCATAAAACGTATGCGCCGGTGCGGTGACGGTACCTTCCTCAGTAATCTGTGCCCCAATGCTTTCCACAATTTCAATATCCAGATCCGTGGCGGTAAAGCTGAGCTGGTCGCCCTTTGCACTAATCAGCACATTGGAAAGGATCGGAATGGTGTTGCGGCGCTCGACCACGCTCTGCACGTGGTTCAGGGCTTTGAGAAGATCAGCGCGTTCAATGTTAAGTTTCATAATGCAGACGAATCCCATAGGGGCGAAGGTTTCTTAATTTTCACCAAGAAAGGCCGCTCTGTCCAGTGCTATGTCGTGCCAATGGGTATAGCGCGCACTCTTATCCGTTGCCCAGCATCAGTTCACGACGAATGGCCTTTACATCAGCGGCCAGTACCGGGTCAGAAGCCATCAGGCTGGCGATCTGTTTGTCTGCATGGATGACGGTGGCATGATCACGGCCTTCAAACCGCCCGCCAATCATCGGCAATGAGCAGGTGGTCATATGCTTGGACAGGTACATGGCAATCTGGCGCGGGCGCACAATATTGCGGGTGCGCCGCCGCGATAACAGCTGTTCCAGGCTGAGATCATAATACGCCGCCACAGCGTTTTGAATTTGCGCAATGCTGACCTTACGTGAAGGATCACGCATAATATCCCCCAATATTTCCCTGCACCTGTCTTCATTCACCGGCTGCCCAATCAAGGCGGTGCGCGCCAACAAAGTGTTTAAGGCCCCGATCAGCTCGCGCGGATTGGTGCAGATTTCTTCGGCAATCATATCCAGCACTGCCGATGGGATGGCCAGACCCCGGTATTCGCGTGACAACAAATCAACGCGGCGCTCTAGAATCTGACGGCGTAGTCCCAGACTGCATTGCCGGATTTCGGCCATCAGTCCGCCGGTAATGCGAGACAGCAGGCGCGGATCCAGACCGGATAGCGAGCCCGGGGCATTATCGGCGCTTAACACCACCTGCGCGCCGGCTGAAGTGAGGGCGCTGAGAGTGTGGAAAAATTCGTCCTGGCTGGCATCCTTGCCACACATGAATTGCAAATCGTCAAGCAGCAGTAAATCCAGGGCCCGCATTTTTGCCTTGAACTTATGGGTTTGGCGCTCGCGCACCGCTGAGACAAAATCATAGACAAATTCTTCTGCGGTCAGAAACAGGACCCGTTTTGACGGCTGGGTCCATAAAGGACTGTCGGCAATGGCCCGCAGTAAATGGGTTTTGCCAACTCCATAGCCGCCATGAACAAAAAACGGGTTAAAACCGGCGGTATTGCCCTGGCTAACCTGACGGGCCACCGCATAGGCAACCTCGTTTGAGCCATCAATGACAAAATCATCAAAGCCGGTGTTTATATTTTGCTCTGGCGTGCCTGAAGGCGCTTGGGAGTGCGCATGATTTGCATCTGCTGATGCCTCTGCGCCCGAAGTCAATGCCGGTGCGGCGTCAGCCAGCTGTGCACCCGGCGCAATTTGCCCCTCAACCACCTTTACAAAAATGGCGCGGCCCTGAGGGTCAAAGGTCTGCCATGCACGGGTTAGTTTGCGGCCCAAATTCTCTTGCACCCAGTCACGACAAAAAGCGTTTGGCGCGGCCAGATGAACGGCCTTGCCATTGACCTCAATCAGATGCAACGGTTTCACCCATGAGGCGAATTTCTCAGCGCCGATCTCTCTTTGTAAATGCTGGCAGGTCTTGCCCCACAAGATCTGCGCCGGGGGCATTTGTGCATCCTTAGGCTGTCCACCCAACATCTGTTTCTCCCCTAAATCCATCTGAGCGCCTCAACCCTGGCACATTGCCTGTTCTGCGCGTTAACGCATTGTTATTGTGGACAATAATACCCAACTACATGCAGAGAAAACCGCGTGCGCCAAACACAAAACTCATGGAAATGCTGTCGTCCAGGCCCCCCAAATTAATCATGAATTGAGCGACGTCAACAAGTCAAAACTGCTGATTCGCTGCATCTTCCTGCTTGACAAGCGTTAACCCATTGAAGCGAATTGGTTTGCGCGTTCATAAAATATTTATATTTTTTTTCATTGACATTCCGGCTGGAAAATGCCGATCCCAGCGGCATTAAGAGTGCCTGAATTATGAGCAAAAACCGGCGACAAATATACGCCCCCGCACGGCCATTTTGTCGCACCTCTGGACAGCTTGCCGGACCGGGACCGAACACGATCTGAAAGCCGATAGATTTCAGCAGGCTATGTTAAAAGCTACGCGGAAATAACGTTCAGAAATTAGCGATATTACGATTTTTTGCTCGACTTGAGGCTGCTTTTTTGCATTAAAATGCAAGATTACATTTTCACCAGTACAAAAACCAACGCCCTGGTTGAGAGCCAGGGCGTGTATGTTTTTATAAATGCATTCTAGTTGATCGACGCTTTATGAGCTGGTTTTTAGCGTGCTATCGCCTTCGGCTATATGAGCATGGACCATTTGAGGGCTTGTTTTATGCCCTGTCGCTTCGCTATTTGAGGGCTTTGACGCTGCGGCTGAGGCGGGACATTTTGCGGGCCGCTGTGTTTTTGTGAAAAACGCCCTTGCCAACAGCGCGCATCAACTCAGGTTCTGCTACTTTCAGTGCCGCTTTGGCGGCGGTGGCGTCACCGGCTACAATAGCCTCTTCAACGGTACGCAAACAGGTGCGCACCCGAGAGCGACGTGCAGTATTAACCACGGTGCGGCGGGCGATTTGCCTTACGGCGCGTTTTGCTGAAGTCGTATTGGCCATTTTTATTTCCGTACATTGTGATCGCGCCCCATGGCGCATACCTTTATCCAAGGCGTGGGCGTATAGCCGTAGGCTGTGCAGACGTCAACACTTGCACGGCTCCAAAAGTCAGCGGTTTTTAAAGTGCGGGGCGCGTTTTTCTACAAAAGCGGCCATGCCTTCCTTTTGGTCTTCCAGAGTGAACTGGGATTGAAAGACGCGCCGCTCGAACCGAATGCCCTGAGCAAGCGTGGTTTCAAAGGCCGTATTGATAGCCTCTTTAGTCATCATGGCGATGGGCAGGGATTTATCAGCAATACTGGTGGCGGTTTTCATGGCCTCTTCGTCCAGATCATCAACCGGCACGATACGACTAACCAGACCGGCTCGCTCTGCCTCGGCGGCATCCATCATGCGCCCGGTCAGGCACAGCTCCATCGCCTTGGCTTTGCCAATGGCGCGTGGCAGACGCTGGGTGCCACCGGAACCGGGCATAACCCCCAGATTAATCTCCGGCTGTCCAAACTTGGCGTTCTCGGCGGCAATGATAAAGTCGCACATCATGGCAATTTCACAGCCACCCCCCAGGGCATAACCCGATACGGCGGCAATAATCGGCTTTTTAAAGCGCGAGACCGCCTCCCAGGTTTTGGCAAAGGGATCGTTGATATAAAGATCAACAAAGCTGCCCTCCTGAAGTTCTTTAATATCTGCGCCGGCAGCGAAGGCCTTTTTCGATCCGGTCAGGACAACACAGCCAATGCCGTCATTGCCTTCAAAGGCGGTCAGCGCCTCGTCCAGTTCGCTGGTCAGTTGTGCGCAAAGCGCGTTCAAGGCTTCTGGCCGGTTCAAGGTGATCAGGCCGACCCGGCCTTGCGTGCTTACCTGCAATGTTTCAAACGCCATACCCAAGGCTCCGGTTTTATTTCCAAACAGTGTGTTTAAGGCTCTATTGCCTATTTTGGCGCTGACATAGCGCAGGATGCGGCCCGCGTCACCCTTTTGGCACACGACTTTCACTTCTTGGCCATGTACGCTGGCAAAGGGCTGGTACCGCACAGCTCGGGCACTTGCAAAAAAGGTATTAGGGTCCAGACTCCTTCAGATGGTTTGGAGCCTAGGCAATAATGTCCGGGGTAAGTTGAATTTCYAGGTGATGAATCTGGTCTTTCAGGGCCAGTTTGCGCTTTTTCAGGCGTGCGACTTTTAGTTGGTCCTGAGTACGCGCCTCGATCAGGGCATTAATAGCGGCGTCCAGATCACGATGTTCTTCACTGAGCGCCATCAGGCGTGCGCGAATGGTCTCGTCACCATTAAAACTCATGCGCGTGCCCCTCAATGTTTCGACAGTACGAATTCGGTAGTTTGCATGCCGATTCACAGCTTCAATGGTATTATGGGCGCAAAAAATGTCGACACGCAAGACTTCATTCATCCTGTGGCAAACTTGTGAAGTGACGTCATCATGATTATGTGACATAACAGGACATCAATTACAGGAGAAGCCTATGGCTGTGGATGCGCGTATTCGCGAATTGGGAAATCGTCACTCTCACCTTGAAAATGAAATTGAAAGAGAACTTAAACACCCTGCCCATGATCCATTGCACATATCGGCCCTGAAAAAACAAAAACTCAA
>NVVU01000101.1 GCA_002733485.1 Robiginitomaculum sp. | reverse complement strand
CGAGGACAATGTGCTGCCACCCGTACTTTTCAGGTCCAGCGTAATGCGTGTTTTGGCTGCATCTAAGGGGATGTCCGCCCCCTGCCCAAAGGCAAAGACRCCGAGAAAAGAAGCCCCATTGCCAATCACCATATCCACACTSCTGGTRGGATCGGCCTTGCAGRCCCCGGCGGMATCGGTTTCACAAACCGTAAYCACCAAAGGCAAAGCCGGTGATGTGGGRCGRATAGAGGCGGTCACRCTGACCTCATCTGCATTGGCCGTCGAGCCATCACCMGTGCCGATRTTGGTGGTKGAGAYACTCATAAAGCCTGCCCCATTGGYCCCCGGMAGGCTGATGATGCCATTCGMATCGGGAGTGGAGGTRATACTGAGAATATCAGGYCCCGCCGCATTGCCGATGGTCAGAAAMACGCCATTCACCCCCGGCACCCTTTGCACAAAGGCATTGTCGCAATAGATGATGGGGAAAACTTCCTGACCAAAGGTCGCCTGTTGGCGCGGCGTCAGGATCAGGACGAAGGTCCGGGCCTGACCTGCCGTCAGATCAAAGGCCGCGTTTAGTGTTCCGGTAATGGCATTGGTGGCCGGGTCGGTTTCTATGAAACCAATATCGGCAACAAAGAAATCTTCATTCTGGCGCGCAATCGCGCAATTATTTGCCAGCGCACCGCCCCCATTTATCACAGTGGCGAAGACCGAAATATCCGGCCCGCCAACATAACCGGAGCGCGCCCCGGGCAGCATGGCAGCAACCATAGACACCGGAGCCGCCACGGAAGATTTACCAAATACCACATAGGCAGCACCGCCACTCTGTGCACCGCCGTCTTGGCCCCGCGCACCAATGATAATATCGCTAAAGCCATCATTATTAATATCGGAACTACTAATGCTGCCACCAGCGGTATCGCCAGTATTGCCCCCGCCCAGTTGCAAACCATTATTGCCATTTAGATCAGTCGCCCCCAGACTGGCAGGCAAGCCGCTGCTGGCCCCAAAGACCACATAGGCCGCCCCGTTCTGGTTATTGGCAAAAGGCCCCACGCCCTCGGCCCCAACCAGTACATCAGAGACACCATCACCATTGACGTCACCAATACCGCTAACCGCATTACCCAGCCGGTCACCGGCAACAAATTGTGTTCCGGTACGATCCCCCATCAAGGTGAACCCATTGCTGGCGTCGACATCATTCAGGGACAAAGTGGCGGGAAAGCCGCTATTGGACCCAAAAATAACATCTGCACGTCCGGGCTGCGCCCCGCCAGGCGTGCCTATGATGACGTCATCAATGCCATCGCCATTAAAATCTCCAGCCCCATCAACCGAAGTGCCAGTGCCGGAAAAGGCCATATCTGTGCCGGTAATGGCAAAGCCGTTTGTACCATCCAGTGTTGCCGGATCGAAAGTAGCCGGAAAGGGTGTGGCTGAGCCAAAGACAACATACGCCGCCCCTGCGGAGCTGGTGCCCCCCACCGCGCCCTGCCGTGCACCCATAATAATATCATCAATGCCATCACCATTGACATCACCAGCCGGGGCCAAGGCATTGCCGGAACCATCATTGGCAGCGGCCTTGCTGATCACAAACCCATTGCTGCCATCCAGTGTGGAAAGGTCAAACGGGTGCGTAAAATTACTGGCCTGCCCGAAAACAACAGTGACCCCGGAGGTCCGCGAGCCAATCAGCAGATCTGCCTTGCCATCATTATTAAAATCGCCACGCCCCTTGCCGCCAAGAGCCTCGCCGATCAATAAAAACTTCTCTGCACCATCAATGCGAAATCCGTTACTGCCATCTATATCAGTCAGGGAAATTTCTGCGGCAAAGGTGGTATTTTTTCCATAAACCACAAAAACCTGACCGGCTTGTGACTTGGTGCCAACCTTACTATTGCCAAGACCGATCACGAGATCATCGATCCCGTCACCGTTCAGGTCGCCCGGGCCGCTTACCGCATTAAATTCATCGCGCAATTCAGGAGCGCGCGTTGCGCCTTTAACAGCAAAACCATTGGTGCCATCCAGCGTATCTGCCTTGAAACTGGCAGGTATGCCATTGGCCTTGCCAAAAACAACCGCGATTTTGGCAGCCGTATCATTGCCGGTATTATTTTGCGTAACCGCAAAGTCGTCAAAGCCATCGCCATTAATGTCGCCGACTGCTGACAGCGACGCCCCCAGATTGTCGTTAAAGACGGCCCCGGTCAGTACAAATCCGTCATAACCGTCCAGTGTTGGCAAATGCACTTCACCCGGCGGGCCGGGCCGGTCTTGCGGCACAGACTGTGCCACACTTTGGCCAGCAACCATCATGGCCACCCCTACGACAGCATAAAGCGTATTGCGCATTGAAATTCTCCTGAACAGTGCGATATAGCATCAGAGCTACAGAGCCTTTCAGAAGCATGCGTCCCCCCTAAGGGTGAAGGGGCAGGTATTCTTATATTTTCAGAAAATGTAGCCTGTCTGTTTCGTCCAGAGGCACGAAATACCCAGCCACCATATCGTCGCTGACACCGGTCAGGCGGTCCGGTTGCCATTGGGGGGCATTATCCCGATCCACAAGAAGCGCCCTTACCCCTTCGGTAAAGTCATGTCCGGCGACAAATTTAAGGCTGAGACCCAGCTCCATGCCCATGCAGGTGCGAAAATCCATATTTTCCCCCTCATGCATCTGACGCAAGGTGACTTTTAAAGCCGTGGGAGATTTTGCGTTCAGGGTTTTGATCTGTTTTTGCGCCCAGTCACTGCCATCATCTTGCAAGCGATTTAGAATGCCCTTGACCGTATCAGCTCCAAAAGCCTTATCGATCTGCGCCCTGTACTGCAAAACCGTGCCCGGTCCCGGCACGCCGGTCAGGCTATCAATAATCTCAACCACCTCTTCGCTAATGCGGGTATCCTCGACCAGGCGCGCCAGAATTTCCCCGTGCTGGTCTGATGGCGCATAGTCGGTAGCGATGCCAAACGCAAACGCATCAGCGGCTTTCAGTCGCGCACCCGTAAGCGCCAGCCAGGTGCCCAGCCTGCCTTCAAGACGCGGCAGAAAATAACTACCCCCCACATCCGGGTAAAAGCCAATGCCGGTTTCTGGCATGGCAAAAAGAGTCCGGTCACCGCAAATCCTCCGTGTGCCATGCACCGAAATGCCAACCCCGCCGCCCATGACGATGCCGTCAATCATTGCCACATAAGGCTTGGGATATTCCTTGATCAGCGTGTTCAGGCGATATTCTTCGGCATAGAAATCACGGGGCGTGGACGCATCGTTCTTGCGCGCTCCGGTCAGCGCCAGAATATCACCACCGGCGCAAAACGCCTTCTCGCCCACCGCATCCACCACCACACCGGCAATGGCCGCATCCTCGCGCCATTCAAGCAGTGCCCTGGTCATGATGCGGATCATGGGAAGGTCCAGAGCATTTAACGCCTTTGGCCGGTTCAGCGTCAGGCGACCGATATGGCCCTCCGTGCGAACAATAACGGGTGCTGTGTCAGTCATACTATTCCCAGTGCTACTCTATCGTCATTCCGACGAAAGTCGAAATCCAGTTGTGCTTCTCGACTGGATACCGGTTTGCACCGGTATGACGGGTAAAATGATACACGACCTTATCCCATCTCGTGACGCGCGATAATCACACGCATGATCTCATTGGTGCCTTCCAAAATCTGGTGCACGCGCAAATCACGCACAATGCGTTCCAGCGGATAATCTTTTAAATAGCCATAACCGCCATGTAATTGCAGCGCGTCATTGGCAACCTTAAAGCCCACATCGGTGGCAAAGCGCTTGGCCATGGCGGCATATTTGCTTTTTTGCGGATGGCCTTCATCAATCGCCGCCGCGCCGCGATAGAGCATCATCCGCGCCGCCTGTAATTCGGTCGCCATGTCGGCGATTTTAAACTGGCTGGCCTGAAACGCGCCAATGGGTTTGCCAAACTGGGTGCGGGTGCCGATATAGTCTTTTGCCAGATTGAGCGCCTCACTTGCACCGCCGAGCGAGCACGAGCCAATATTAATGCGTCCGCCGTCCAGCCCCGACATGGCGATTTTAAACCCCATACCCTCGTCAGATAAGCGATTGGCAACCGGCACTTTACAGTCCTCAAAGATTACCGCCGCCGTGGGCTGGGCGTTCCAACCCATTTTGCGCTCGTTGGCACCAAAGCTGAGGCCCGGCGTACCTTTTTCCACCACGAATGTGGAAATGCCTTTGGGGCCATCCTCGCCGGTGCGCACCATCACCACATAAACATCCGACACCCCGGCCCCGGAAATGAACGCCTTTGTGCCGTTCAACACATAATGATCGCCATTACGCACGGCCTTGGTCCTCAACGCCGCCGCATCTGAGCCGGAGCCGGGTTCCGTCAGGCAATAGCTGGCGATCAGATCCATGCTCATCAGGCCAGGTAACCATTTGGCCCGCTGGTCCGCATTGCCATAGGTGTCGATCATCCATGAGGCCATATTGTGGATGGAGAGATAGGCCGCCGTGGTCACACAGCCCATGGAGAGCTGCTCAAAAATCAGCGCTGCATCCAGTCGGCTAAGGGCTGAGCCGCCATGCTCCTCGCCCACATAAATGCCGGCAAATCCCAAGGCGGCGCCCTCACGCATCACTTCGACCGGGAAATGCTTTTCCTCGTCCCATTTGGCCGCATTTGGCCGTAGCTTTTCGGCGGCAAAACCCGCCGCCATATCCGCGATCAGGGTCTGTTCTTCGCTGAGGGTGAAGTCCATGCTTCTTGCCCTTTCATGCTTGATGGTTCGTGTATCCGTGATAATCAAGTCACCCTACACCGTCCAATGGAAGATGCACATGTCCAGTTTTCCCTATACCCGYATGCGCCGCCTRMGRCAGGCMAAATGGTCCCGCKCRCTGGTGCGCGAAAACNATTTACGGCCCTCCGATCTGATCTGGCCGATCTTTGTGCACGARGGTGAWGAGTTTCAGCCCATCGCCTCMATGCCCGGCGTYWCGCGCTATCCGCTGGCCAARRTKGGCGARGCCGCSCGCGARGCCMGCGCYNTTGGNCATTCCCACCATCGCYTTGTTTCCCATGATYRATTCKTCYTTRAAAAAYYTMACCGGGRAYGAGGCCGCMAASYCGGAYAAYCTTGTCTGCCGGGCCATWKCCGCGCTGAAATCYGCCGCSCCGGACGTGGGCGTGATGGCCGATGTGGCGCTGGACCCGTTCACYRATACYGGCCAGGACGGCRTTGTGCGGGACGGYRTGGTGRTCAATGAYGAAAGCGTRGACATGCTGGTCCGCCAGGCCTTGGTGCAGRYRSARGCCGGATGCGACATCATTGCSCCYTCTGACATGATGGAYGGGCGCATYCTCGCCATCCGYGARGCGCTGGARAGCGARGGCCAYACCRAYACGCTGATCATGGCCTATGCSGCCAAATATGCCTCKGGCTTTTATGGGCCGTTCCGGGACGCGGTGGGCTCTGGCGGGGCGTTGAAGGGCGACAAAAAAACCTATCAGATGGACCCGGCCAATGGCGAAGAGGCCTTGCGCGAAATTGCGCTGGATCTGGATGAAGGCGCCGACATGATTATGGTCAAACCCGGCATGCCGTACCTCGACGTAGTGGCACGCGTCAAAGACGCCTTTGGCGCGCCCACCTTCGCCTATCAGGTGTCCGGCGAATACGCCATGTTGATGGCCGCCGCACAAAACGGCTGGCTGGACGAAGAGGCCGTAATGATGGAAAGCCTGCTTTCATTCAAACGCGCCGGCTGCGATGGTATTTTAACCTATTTTGCCCCCAAGGCGGCGAAGGTTTTGGGTTGGTAGTGAAGGGCAAGCTTTCCACGCCCCACCCCCTCACCTCAATCCTCTCCCTTAAGGGAGAGGAAGTCATAGGCAAACTCAGTGCGAATTCCCTCTCCTGGGGGAGAGGGGGTATAGTTATATCCAGAAATAACTATACGTGCTCAAATGAGACTTCTGGCTAAGGCTAAACGCCCTTATTGAGGCCTTTAAGAGTGCACTCCGGTCTCTATGCCAATGTGGTCGGTTTTGTCCAAACCGTTCAATGCTCTGTGCGCTTCCATGGTTCAGCTTCGTATTGTTTGCGGGTTTACAATGAATGCTTGTTCACCCGTCTTTCAGATGGCGATTGTTGTAATACGCTCTTCTGTCTCATCAGTCTCTCAACTGGGATCATGGTGAATAAAAACCCTCTCTTAGAACAGACCATAATCAGCGCCATAAGCGCTGATGGGAGGCAACTTGTTTTAACATTAAAATAGTGTTAAAATACATGTGGGTAGAATTTTTAAGATGACATTCACTCATAGATCATCTTTGGGGGAGTTGGGTGTTCAAGGCGACTGGAAACAAAAAAACGGTTTCAATATTTGTTAAAAAACTCATTGATCTGGGCGCAACTTATTGCAACCTTACATCAAGTTTATTTAAAAACACATATTTATATATATGCCACATAGCGGCAATTATATTCATCTCATCCGCTTTGTTTGCAAGTCCTGCCAGTGCCACCGAATTTCTGGTCAACACCACCATTGCAAGCACTCAAATAGATACCAGTGTGGCGGCGCTCACCGGCGGCGGTTTTGTCATTTCCTGGACGGATAACAGTGGGACCCTCCCTGATAACAGTAGTTCCGCTATCCGTGCACGGCGTTATGATGCCAGCGGTACGGCGTTGGACGCCAGCGATTTTCTGGTCAACACCGTAATAAATAATGCTCAGCACTTTTCCAGTGTGGCGGGGCTTTCGGGCGGCGACTTTGTCATTGTCTGGCAGGATAACATTGGTGATGGCAGCGTCGGTGGCATCAGGGCGCGACGTTATAATGCCGCCGGCACGGCGCTGGACACCCCCGAGTTTCTGGTCAACACCACGATAAACAACTGGCAGCAAACTCCCAGTGTGGCGGCACTTACCGGCGGCGGTTTTGTCATTGCCTGGGTGGATCACAGTGGAGTCGGTGATACCAGCCCAAGCGGCATCCGGGCGCGACGTTTTGATGCCAGTGGTACGGCGTTGGACACCAACGATTTTCTGGTCAACACCACAATACAAAATGCGCAGAGTAATCCCAGTGTGGCGGCGCTCACCAGCGGTGGCTTTGTCATTGCCTGGACGGATGACAGTCAAAGCATCGATGATCCCAGCTTACAGGCCGTCCGGGCGCGACGTTATAATGCCAGTGGCGTGGCGCAAGGCAGTGATTTTCCGGTCAACACTATAACATCAAGTAGACAGCAATTTCCCAGTGTGGCGGGACTTTCGGGCGACGGCTTTATCATCACCTGGGAGGATGCCAGTTTAAGCCCCAACGATACCAGCTCTTGGGCCGTCCGGGCGCGGCGTTATGATGGCACAGGCGCAGCCTTGGACACCCCCGAGTTTCTGGTCAACACCACTACGTCAGGTAAGCAGATAAGGCCCAGTGTAACGGCGCTTTCGGGCGGGGGCTTTGGTATTGCCTGGACGGATAGAAGTGTGAAACTCCCCGATAACAGCGCTGAGGCCATCCGGTTGCGCCGTTATGATGCTAATGGCGTGGCGCTGGACACCAGCGATTTTGTGGCCAACACCATAATATTCAATAGACAGGAATTTCCCAGTGTGGCGGGGCTTTCCGGTGGTGACTTTGTCATTACCTGGGAGGACCGAAGTAATAGCGCGGACGATCCCTTCTCTTCGGCCATCCGGGCAGATATTTTTGCTGTGGCACCCGAAATGGATGTTGCCGGCATGGGGCAATCCATTCCTGATGGCAATGCCGCGCCCGCCACCGCTGATGATACAGACTTTGGTAGTGCGGATATTGCTTCTGGCAGTGTCGCCCACACCTTTACCGTAAGCAATTCGGGCACTGCCGTGCTTAACCTTACCGGCACGCCGCGCGTAGTTATTGGTGGCACCAATGCAGGTGATTTTTCTCTCACCACTGATGCGGCCACTACCGTTGCTGCAGGGGGCGGTACCACAACCTTTACGGTGACCTTTAACCCAAATGCCCTGGGTACACGCACGGCAACGATCAGCATTGCCAATGATGATGCCAACGAAAATCCCTATAACTTTGCGATCCAGGGCACAGGCACTGGTTCGCCCGAAATGGATGTTGCTGGCATGGGTCAGTCCATTCTTGATGGCGATAGCACGCCCGTCAGCACTGATGATACCGATTATGGCGCTGTGGCGCTTACTGGCGGCAGTGTCGCCCACACCTTTACCGTGAGCAATTCAGGTCCTGTCGTGCTTAATCTTACGGGCACACCGCGGGTGGTTATCGGTGGCACCAATGCCGGTGATTTCTCTCTCACCACTGATGCAGCCATTTCAGCTGCCGCCGGTGGCACCACAACCTTCACGGTAACCTTTAACCCGGGGGCAAACGGTACACGCACGGCGACGATCAGCATTGCCAATGATGATGCCAATGAGAACCCCTATAATTTCACCATTCAGGGGACTGGCATAAACACGTCTCCCACAGGCTCTGCCACCATCAGTGGCACGGCGACGCAGGGCCAGACGTTGAGTGCTGTGACTACCAGCATTGGCGATGCAGATGGTCTGGGCACGTTCAGTTATCAATGGAAGCGCGGCGGCACCAACATCGCCACAACCTCCACCTATGCACTGGTGCAGGCTGATGTGGGCTCCACCCTCACCGTAACGGTCAGCTATACTGATGGTGGCGGCACGGCAGAAAGTCTAACCTCTACGGCCACTGCCTCTGTAGCCAATGTCAATGATGCGCCCACGGGAGCGGTGACCATTAGTGGCACGGCGACGCAGGGCCAGACCCTCACCGCCGTGACCACCACCATCGCGGATATAGATGGTCTGGGGACGTTTAGTTATCAATGGAAACGCGGCGGCACCAACATCGCCACAACCTCCACCTATGCACTGGTGCAGGCTGATGTGGGCTCCACCCTCACCGTAACGGTCAGCTATACCGATGGCTTTAGCACGGCAGAAAGCCTAACCTCGGCGGCTACCGCTTCTGTGGCCAACATCAATGATGCCCCCACCGGGGCGGTAGTGATTACCGGCACGGCGGCGAAGTTCCAGAGCTTGAGCGCAGTTACCACCAGCATTGCGGATATTGATGGTCTTGGTGCGTTCAGTTATTTATGGAAGCGCGGTAGCACCACGATTTCCGGGGCGACTGGCACCAGCTATGCCCTCACCCAGGCTGACGTTGGCAAGACCATTACGGCGGTGGTCAGCTATACCGATGGCTTTGGGGCGGCAGAAAGTCTGACGTCAACAGCGACCGCCTCTGTGGTCCATGTCAACACCCCTTCCACCGGAGCGGTAATCATTTCTGGCACGGCGGCGCAGGGCCAGACCCTTACTGCCGATGCCTCGGCGGTTGCTGATGTGGATGGGTTGGGTGCATTCACCTACCAATGGCAACGTAATGGCGTT
>NVVU01000100.1 GCA_002733485.1 Robiginitomaculum sp. | reverse complement strand
TCGGGCAAATCCACCTTGATGAATTTGATCGGCGCGCTGGACCAGCCGACCAGCGGCGATATGCTGATCGAGGGGCATTCCCTTTCCACCATGCGCCCTGATGATCTGGCTGATTTGCGCAACCGCACACTGGGTTTTGTGTTTCAGCAGTTTAATCTGCTGCCACGCGCCAATGCCCTGCAAAATGTCAAACTGCCGCTGCGCTATGCCCGCCACGAACACATTGATGCCGATGCGCGGGCCCGCGAATGTCTGGAGCTGGTGGGGCTGGGTGAACGCATGGATCACCGCCCGGCACAGTTGTCGGGTGGCCAGCAACAGCGTGTGGCCATTGCCAGGGCGCTGGCCGGCAAGCCTCATATCATACTGGCGGACGAGCCAACCGGGGCGCTGGATACCAAAACCTCCGCCGATATTATGGAGCTGCTGGTTTCGTTAAATGCCTCGGGCATTACCATTATTCTGGTCACCCACGAGGCCGAAGTGGCCGCCTTTGCCCAGCGTCAGATCCATTTTCGCGATGGCCTGATCGAAAGCGATGAAAGGCGTGCCCCATGAAGTTTTCAGTTGCCATTGCCTCGGCCATTGAGGCGCTGTTTGCCAATCTGCTGCGCAGCTTTCTGACCATGCTGGGCATCATTATCGGCGTGGCCTCGGTCATGACCATGATGGCCATGGGCGAGGGGGCCAAGGCGCGCATTGATGAACAAATTTCGGCTCTGGGGGCCAGTACTTTGACCCTGCGTCCGGGGGCAATGCGCCGGGGCGGGCGCTCTATGGGAGCCGGGGCCGCCACCCCCTTTACCGAGGCCGATCTGGATGCGCTGGCGGCGCTACCCTATGCAGGCGCGGTCAGTGGCCAGTTAAACAGCTCGGTAACCGCCGTTTCGGGCCAAACCAACTGGTCCACATCGCTAACCGGTACGGATGCGGCCTATTTTGAAATCCATAACTGGAACCCTGTTGAGGGTCGGGTTTTCACCCCCCGCGAAGTGCGCACCGGTGCGGCGGTGGCGGTGATCGGAAAATCCATTGTGAAAAACCTTTTTGATGGCATGGACCCTCTGGGCCAGCGTATTCGCGTCAACAATGTGCCAGTATCTGTTATTGGAGTGCTTGAGGAAAAGGGCCAAAGCAGTTTTGGCTCGGATCGTGATGATGTGATCATTATCCCCCTGACCACGGCACGAAACCGCATTATTGGGGCGCATCGCACCACCCCTAAAAATGTCTCTCGTATCGAAGTGATGGTGGCCGGTGGCTATGATCTGAAAGAGGCGCAAAATGAACTGGGCGAGTTCATGCGCGACCGGCGTCATATCAAGGTCGGTGGCGATGATGATTTTATGGTTTTTAACATTGCCGATTTTGTCCGCGCCCGTTCCGCAACCCAGGCCACCATGGGGGTGTTGCTGGCCTTTATGGCAGCGGTGGCGCTGTTTGTTGGCGGGGTCGGGGTGATGAATATCATGCTGGTTTCGGTGACCGAGCGCACCCGCGAAATTGGCTTGCGCATGGCACTGGGTGCGCGGGGCAGCGATATTATGGTACAGTTTCTGGCCGAGGCACTGGTGCTGTGCGGCACCGGGGGCCTGATCGGGGTTATACTGGGCTTTGCCGGTTCATGGATTGCGGCCAAAACCGGGGGGTGGGAGTTGTCGATCAGCCCGCAAATCACCCTGATTTCACTGGGGGCCGCCGTGGCGGTGGGTCTCTTTTTTGGTTATTTTCCGGCGCGCCGGGCGGCCCGCCTTAACCCCATTGATGCGCTTCGTTATGAATAATTTTTTTCCCTTACCGCTCTTAACCGCCCTTGCCCTTGGGGCCTGTTCCTATGCGCCGCCGACGGCGAAAATAGATGCACAAACCGCTGCGCAAATGCCGCCGCCATCGGGGTGGACACAAGACACCATTGCCGGTGAGATCGGCGGCCATTGGCTGGATGATTTTGCTGATCCGGCGCTCACCGCTCTGGTAACTGAGGCCCTGAACGCCAACCGTGATATTGAAATCGCGGCGCAAAATGTGGCCCGGGCCAAGGCGTTATTGGGGCAATCCCGGGCGGCGCTATTGCCCAGCCTGAACATTAGCGCGTCGGCCAATGAAAGCGGCGCGCTGGGCGGGGGGACCTCCTCGCGCACCACTTTGCGCAGTGGTCTGGGGGCCAGTTGGGAAGCCGATATCTGGGGCAAACTCTCGGCAGGCAAAGCGGCATCGGCCGCCGATTATCTGGCCGCCGATGCGCGCCTCAAAGCGGCGCGACTGTCTTTGGCGGCCCAAACTGCACGGGCGTATTTTCTGGCTATTGAATCTCAGTTGCAAAGTGAGCTGAGTGCCTCCACCTTAAAGGCACAGGAAGGCACGCTAAATATTGTTGAGGTCCGTAAACGGCTGGGGTTTTCCGCCCGTCAGGATCTGGTACTGGCCCTATCTGACGTGGCCAGTGCGCGAGATAATTTTAGCGCCGCCAAAAACGCGCACCGCAATGCCCTGCGGGCGCTGGAGGTGCTGTTATGGCGCTATCCTGATGCAAAAATCGTGCTGAAAGCAAGTTTGCCCGAACACGCCCGCCCCATTCCCGCCGGTACGCCAGTGGCACTTCTGGAGCGGCGCCCGGATATTCTGGCAGCCAAGGCCGATGTGCGTGCTGCCTTTGCTCTGACCAAACGCGCAAAGGCCGATCGCTGGCCCGTTTTGAACCTGTCTGCGGATATGGATGCGGCGGGGCGAAATCTGAACACGCTCTTTGATGGCCCCAATGTGGCGCTCAGCCTGGGCGCGCGTCTGGCGGCGCCCCTGTTTGACGGAGGGTTACGCAAAAACCGCATCAAGGCTGCCAAAGCCAGCCAGCGCCAAAGTCTCGCGCGTTATGGCAACAGCGTCCTGAATGCCTTTGCAGAGGTGGAAAATGACCTTGATCGCTGGCGTACCTTGCAGGAACGCGGGCGTTATCTCGTGGAGGCCGAAGAGGCTGCCAATGAAACCCTGCGGCTGGCGCAATTGCGCTACCGGGCGGGGCAAAGCGATCTTCTGGATGTGCTGACCCTGCGCCAGCGCGCCTTTGCCGCCAGCCGGTCGCGCCTTGCCAATCAACGGGCACGCCTTGATGCGCGACTGGATGTGTATCTGGCCCTTGGCGGTGATTTTTAGGTAAGGACTCTTGCGCCCTGCCCGGGCCTATGCCTCTATGACGAAAATAATCAATCAGGGGAGGGATGGGGTATGCTGATCACCATCATCGGTATTCTTGTGCTATTGGGCCTGGCAGTTTTACTGTCTGACAATCGCAAAAACATTAATTTGCGGGTTGTTGGTGCGGCCTTTGCCCTACAGGCCAGCATTGCTGTTTTTGTGCTCTATATACCCTTTGGCAAAGGCGTGTTGAGCTCTATATCCAATGGCGTCCAGGTGGTGATTGATTTCTCCAAGGTGGGTATCAATTTTGTATTTGGTGGCCTTGCCACCGCCCCAAACCTTGGATTTGTTTTTGCGGTTCAGGTCTTGCCGGTGATCATTTTTATCGGCTCGCTGACGGCGGTTTTGTACCATTTGCACATCATGCAATGGGTGGTGAAAATCTTTGGTGGGTCGTTGCGCTTTGTCATTGGCACCTCGCGGGTCGAGAGCCTGTGTGCCTCGGCTAATATATTTTTAGGTCAGACTGAAGCTCCTCTGGTCATCCGCCCCTATATTTCCCGCCTGACTGACAATCAGCTTTTCACCGTCATGGTGTCCGGGCTGGCCTCGGTTTCCGGGGCTATATTGGCGGGCTATGCGCTCTTGGGGGTTAATATTGAATACCTTATCGCCGCCAGTTTTATGGCGGCCCCCGGTGGATTGCTGATGGCCAAGATCATTCGCCCGGATGTCGGCCCCTTGCCCGATGAGCATGTGGAGCTGACTGACACCACCGAGGACGATGCGGATCGCCCGGCCAATGTCATTGATGCGGCGGCGCTGGGCGCGGCCGAAGGCCTGCGTTTGGCTGCCAATATCGGGGCCATGCTGATCGCTTTTGTGGCCCTAATTGCGTTGCTGAACGGTTTGGTGGGCGGCGTTGCGGGCCTGTTTGGCTTTGACGGCATTACCATGAATTCCATTTTGGGGTGGTTTTTTTCGCCGCTGATGTACTTGCTGGGCATTCCCTGGGATGAAGCCATGGCCGCCGGCGATCTGATTGGCCAGAAACTGGTCTTAAATGAATTTGTCGCCTATGCCAGCCTGCATAAGGTTCAGGACACCCTTAGTCCTCACACGGTGATGGTGGTTACCTTTGCGCTGTGTGGTTTTGCCAATTTGTCCTCTCTGGGTATTTTACTGGGCGGGCTTGGGGGGCTGGCCCCGGAACGGCGCGGCGATATATCCCGTATGGGAATGAAGGCGATTGCCGCCGGGTCCCTGTCCAATCTGATGAGTGCGGCCTTGGCCTCTATGCTGGTAACGGTTTAGGGGGAGGGAGGCTTTATTCCACCTGAAACGGACGCGAGAGCAGGCCCTCAATGGCCGCATCAATGCCAATTTTACCGGCCAGAATGGCGGCTACGGCTTCGCTGATCGGCATGTCTACATCTCTGCGTGCGGCCAGGGCGGCCAGGGCCGGGGCGGTGGCGGCCCCTTCGATCACGCCGGTACCTTTGGCGTAAATCTCATCCAGGCTTTCCCCGCGCCCCAGCGCCAGACCGCAGGACATATTGCGCGATTGTTCGGACGAACAGGTCAGCACCAGATCACCAAGACCGCAAAGCCCGCGCAGGGTTTCCGGCTGCGCCCCAAAGGCGATGCCAAGACGGGTCATTTCGGCAAAGCCGCGCGTGAGAAGGGCCGCATGGGCGCTTTTGCCGAGCTGGCGGCCCAGCACGATGCCACAGGCAATGGCCAGCACGTTTTTCACCGCCCCGCCGATTTCCGCGCCGACAATATCGGTGCTCAGATAAGGGCGAAAACTGCGGGTGCCGATGGCATGCATCAAGGCCCGGCCAAGGGGGGCATCGGTGCAGGCCAGTGTCACCGCCGTAGGCAGGCCGCGTACCACATCAACCGCAAAGCTGGGGCCGGAGAGCACCGCCGGAATAGCCTGTGGCATGGCGGCGATCAGTACATCGCTCATCAATTCCAGACTTTGCTGTTCTATGCCTTTTGAGCACAACAGCACCGGCGTGCCTTCGTGGATATGAGGTTTCAGTGCGTCCAGTACTGTGCGGGTGAATTGCGCAGGCACCACCATCAGGACAATATCGGCCTTGGCGGTGGCGGCCAGATCATTGCTGGCGCGCACGTTCTGGTGCAAGTTGGCACCCGGTAAAAAGCGGGTATTTTCATGGGCGGTATTAATGCTGTCCACCACATCATCTTCGCGGGCCCACAGGCACACATCGCGCCCGGCCTGTGCACAGGTCTGGGCCAGTGCCGTGCCCCAGGCCCCACCACCAATGACGGAGACATTTTGCAGATCTGCACTCATGATTTTGGTCCTTTTTTTCCGCTGCCAGAGGCCGGTCTGGCCATGGCGGCCTGTTCGTCCAATGGCCAGCGCGGCCGGGCGCTGATCCCCAGATCACCTTTATACCCGGCGCGTAAATGCAAGGCCCCGGCATGGGCAATCATGCCGCCATTATCAGTACACAACTTCAATGGCGGGGCAATAAAGGTAAATCCCCTGTGTTCGGCCTCTTTCATCAGGCGCAACCGCAAAACCGTGTTGGCGGCGACCCCGCCAGCAACCACCAGCGGGCGCGGCCCATGGGTTTTGGCGAAAATATCCATGGCATTTTTGGTGCGATTGGCCAACACATCGGTGGCGGCGGCCTGAAACGCGGCCGCAAGGTCGGCGCGGGCCTGATCATCATGCACGGGCAGCTTCTCCCAGGTCCGCCGCACCGCGCTTTTCAGACCGGCAAAGGAAAAATCACACCCCGGCTTGCCGGTTAACGGGCGCGGCAGGCAAAAGCGCGACGCATCGCCCTTTTGCGCGGCCCGTTCCAGCGCCGGGCCACCGGGAAAGCCAAGCCCCATAATCTTGGCGCTTTTATCAAAAGCCTCGCCCGCTGCATCATCAATGGTCGAGCCAAGCCGGGTATAACGGCCAAGGCCTTCTACGCTCAGCAATTGGGTGTGACCGCCCGATACCAGCAATAATAAATAGGGAAAGCTTAGCGGCTCATCCCCGCCCTGTTGCGATAAAAGCGGGCTGAGCGCATGCCCTTCCAGATGATTAATCGGCAAAAACGGTATGTCATGGGCCAGGGCGATGGCCTTGGCGGCCATCATGCCCACCATGACCCCACCCACCAGACCCGGGCCGGTGGTGGCGGCAACGCCATCAAGTTCGGCAAAAGTGATATCAGCCTCGGCCAGAGCGCGCTTGATCAGCGCATCCAGCGCCCCTACATGGGCGCGGGCGGCAATTTCGGGCACCACGCCGCCATACAAGGTATGTTCGTCGATCTGGCTGTAAATCTGATCGGCAAGGTAGTGCGCCTTGCCATCGGCATCCAGATGCACAACGGCGGCGGCGGTTTCATCGCAACTGGTTTCCAGGCCCAGCACGCTTAGCGGTTTATGCATCTTGCACCGCACACTCTTTGAGGCGTATGTCCATGGCTGGATCGATAACGCCCGGAGCACACTCTTGCAACCAATCTTGAAGCTGGGATCTCGCGGATCACCGCTGGCGCTGGCGCAAAGCCGCCTGACCCGTTCCTTGCTGGCCGCGCAAATGGGTATTAATGGTGATGAAGAGGCAAAAGCGGCCTTTCCCATAACCCGCATCACCACCACGGGGGATCGCATCACCGACCGCCGCCTGATTGATGCTGGTGGCAAGGGGCTTTTCACCAAAGAGGTCGAACAGGCGCTGCTCGATGGTGATATCGATGTGGCTGTGCATTCCATGAAGGATATGCCGGTTATGCAGCCGGGCGGTCTGAAACTGGCGGGGTTTTTGCCCCGCGAAGACCCGCGCGAAGCCCTGATTTCCAGCGGAGCTACAAGCCTTGCAGCCTTACCAAAAGGCGCGCGTATTGGCACCGCCTCCCTGCGTCGTCAGGCCCAGGTACAACAGATCCGGCCCGATTGTGTGGTGGAAACCTTGCGCGGTAATGTCGGCACAAGGTTGGCGAAAATTGCCGCTGGTGAATTTGATGCCACGTTTCTGGCGCTTGCCGGGCTGAAACGCCTGGGAATGGCGGATAAGGCCAGCGGCATTATCGAAGCCGATGAAATGCTGCCCGCCCCGGCGCAGGGGGCCATTGGCCTGCAGGTGCGTGAGAGGGGCGAGGCGTCATGCGAAGTCCTGGTGCCCATATTATGCACACAAACGGCGATCCGGCTGGCCGCCGAGCGCGCTTTTTTGGCGGCGCTGGATGGCTCATGCCGTACCCCTATTGCCGCTTTGGCAGAGATTAGCGGCGAAAACTTACGCTTTCGCGGCGCGGTCTATACCCCCAATGGGGACAAAAGCTGGGCCTGTGATGTGACCTTGTTGCTCGGGCAGGATCCGGTGCAGAAGGCGGCAAAAAGGGGAGAGGTCGAGGGGAAAAAGATAGCTGCACTGGCCGGAGATGAAATGCGATGGGAGGGATAGGCGTCCTCATCACCCGTACCCGGCCCCGTGCGGAACGTACGGCGGCCACCTTGCGGGGTTTGGGCTATAATGCGCTGATCAGCCCGGTGCTAAGCATTTGTGCCTCACAAAACCCGGCCCCGGCATTATGCGACGTGCAGGCGATAATCTGCACCAGTGCCCATGGGGTGGCCGCGATCGCCAATGCCCCCGGTGCCAGAGATTTACCGCTTTTGTGTTTGGCCGGGGCGAGTGCGGATACCGCCCGGGAAAAGGGATTTAACGGCCCTCTTTATGCAGATGCAATTACGGCCCGGGTGCTGGGTAAAACCGTATTAGAGACATTATCACCCGATAAAGCACCGGTGTTGTGGGTGCGCGGCCGCCATTTTGCCTTTGATATGAAGGCGGCTCTGGTGAGCAAAGGGTTCACCGTGCGCGAATGGCAGGGCTATGAAGCACGTCTGGCCAGCACATTGACCGAAGAAGCCTGTCAGGCGATTCGCCAGGGGGCGATTAAGGCCGTGCTGTTTCATTCTGCCCGGGGGGCAAAAAATTTCCTGGTGCTTGCGCAACAAAGCGCGCTGAGTTTGGCCAATATCACGGCCATCTCCATTAGCGCTGAAGTGGCAAAAAACCTTGAAGACAAAGGATTTTTTCAGATTAATTGTGCCATTGAGCCGGGGGAGGCAGCCATGATCGGCGCTTTGCAAAGTCATTTGCCGATCCTATGAGCGAAAATTGGCAAATGCGGCATGTTTGCCCTTTCGGCAACGGTGCGCAGCCCTTACATTATGACCTCTATCAACCATCGAGCAGCCCATGACCGATTCCAGCACACCCGATGATGCCAACGCGCCGATCGACGCCGAGTTTGAAACGCTGGAGGAAGCGGCAGACGAGGGAAAGACATCTCGTTCCACCGCCAATACTGCAAAGTATAAAAGCTGGATGATTCTGGCTGGCGCACTGGCGCTCGCGGTCGTGCTGGTGTTGGCCGTAAAGCTGATGGTTTTTAATACGGATGGCTCGTCMGGGGCAGATGAYCCCAATGCCGTACTTGCGCCCCTTTCAGCGCGATTGGMCCGGGTGCAAAGTGATTTAACCGCCTTGCAAAGTCGCGAAGAGGATGCCCGCCAGACCTTGTTGGCAAGGCTGGAGACTTTGGAAAATAAACCGGCCCCGGCGGCGGTGGATGATCAGGTCATTGCCGATCTGCAGGCGCGGCTCGCCGTACTGGAAAGCGCGGCACCGTCAAATGCCCCTGATAGTGATGCTTTGAAGGCGCTGACACAAAGGCTCAATCAACTGGATGCGCAAATGCTGGCTCAAAAAGGGGCCAAGGCCCCGGCCCTCGTGGATGAAGAACGTCTTCAGACGCTGGAGCGCCGTCTGGCCGCGCTGGAAAGTACGGTTTCAATGAATAGCGGTGCRGGCCAGCCATCCCTGGTCATTACTGACCGCCTTGATACCATAGCCGGTGATCTGGCGGCGGTGGAGGCACGGCTATTGACGCTGGAAACCCAACAAACCGACAGCCCCAGAACCAGCGCCCTGGCTCTGGCCCTGTTGGCGCTGGATGGTGCCGCGCAAAACGGTGCGCCGTTTGAACGCGAATGGCGCACCCTGTCACAACTTTTGCCGCAAAATGCGGATGTGCATATGCTGGCATCTTTGGCCCGCACCGGTGTTCCCGGCCGGGCGGCGCTGGTGCGCAGCTTCACCAAGGTGTTGCCCGCCATACGCGCGGCCGCCGGGCAGAATCCGTCGGCAAAGCCGGGCATGGTGGGAAAAATGAAGGGCGCCTTTGGGTCTTTGATCAGTGTGCGCCGTGTAGACGACAAGGCCACGGGTGTGGATGCGGTACTGGCCCGTGCCGAGGCCGC
>NVVU01000007.1 GCA_002733485.1 Robiginitomaculum sp. | reverse complement strand
GCGCTGGTGAGTGCACTAGGAAAATCCGTAAAAATCAGTACACCCATAATTTCGCCCGCCCTTCCCCATTGAGTGAACAGCGTTTACGAGGTTTTGACAATGCAAAAAAATAACCGCGCTCTGGTGCTGTTTTCCGGTGGCCAGGACAGTGCGTTATGCCTGCTCTGGGCCTTGAAACGTTTTGACCATGTGGAAACCATTGGTTTTGATTATGGCCAGCGCCATCATGTGGAATTGAAGGTGCGCCAAACGTTTTTAAGCGAAATTAAAACCGCCCTGCCCGCTTTGACAAAAAACCTGGGCGAGGACCATTGCGTAGACCTGACCGGCTTTGGCGCGGTGGCGGATTGTTCATTAACCCGGGAGCGGGAAATTGTTTTTAGCGAAAGCGGCCTGCCAGATACGTTTGTTCCTGGGCGCAATCTGATGTTTTTTACCGCCGCCGCAGCACTGGGGTACCGGCGCAATCTGATGCATCTGGTCGGCGGCATGTGCGAAACCGATTATTCGGGCTATCCCGATTGCCGCCAAGATACCTTGCGCGCCATGCAGGAAACCCTGCGCCTTGGCATGGAGGCCGATTTCACCATCCAAACCCCGCTCATGCATTTGAACAAGACGCAAAGCTGGCAGATGGGGCAGGATATGGGCGGGCCAGATCTGGTAAACCTGATCGTTGAGCATACCCATRCCTGCTATCTTGGCATACGGGACAAACGCCATGACTGGGGCTATGGCTGTGGCACCTGCCCCGCATGCGATTTACGCGCCAAGGGCTGGGTACAATGGCAGGCCGCCTCATGACCTATTCCATTAAGGAAATGTTTCTGACCTTGCAGGGTGAAGGCGCACAGGCCGGACGCCCGGCGGTGTTTGTACGCTTTACCGGCTGTAACCTCTGGTCCGGGCGTGAGGTAGATCGCCATAAGGCCCAGTGCCAATTTTGCGATACTGAATTTGTTGGCATGGATGGGGAAAACGGTGGCMAGTTTACCGGCCCTGCCGATCTGGCCGCTGCCGCATGGAAACTCTGGCCCGGCGGCGGCAAGCCCTATGTGGTCTGCACCGGGGGAGAGCCATTATTGCAATTGGATACGCCATTGATCGCGGCCCTGCACAAGGTTGGATTTGAAATTGCCGTGGAAACCAATGGCACCATTGCCGCGCCCGCGGGCATAGACTGGCTGTGCGTCAGCCCCAAAGCCGGCACGGTACTGGTGCAGAAAAGCGGTGATGAGTTAAAGCTGGTTTATCCGCAGCCGGAGCATGACCCGACAGATTTTGAGAATTTGGATTTCACCCGTTTTGTGTTGCAGCCCATGGACGGACCGGCATTGGTGGAATATACGCGCAGCGCCGTAGAGTATTGTCTTTCACACCCCCGTTGGGGTCTTAGCTTGCAGACGCACAAATGGATCGGAATTTCTTAAATACGCTGGAAGAGATGAAGCGCCGCCCGGCCAGCATCAGCCGCGCCGCCTGGTTTGAGGCCGCGCATCATTTGGCCGAATGCAAGGACGGGCAGGGCTATACCCATATGCACGGCCATTCTTTTTTGGTGAAACTGACCGTAACCGGCGTGCCCGACGGCCCCAATGGCTGGGTCGAGGATCTGGCCAATCTCAAAGCCGCGCTGGATATGGTCCGCTCTACGCTAGACCATGCCTGCCTGAACGATATTGAGGGTTTGCAAAAACCATCACTGGAGCGGTTGTGCGCCTGGATTGCTGCCAAAGCACAACCCGCCCTGCCGGGCCTGAGCGCGGTCGAGGTTTCGCGACCCTCGTTAAATGAAAGCTGTACGTTGAACCTGAGCTAGTTTCTATAGCGCCCGGGCTTCGGCGAATGAGACCATTTTTTTGGCCTTTTCATCCCACAGGCCAAGACGAACACAGCCAAAGCTCTGCCATAGGGTCACGCGTTTTAACGTCGCCAGTTCCGGATGATCATGTAATACGTTTTGCAGGCGGTAATAGGGGATACGGCTGCATAAATGGTGCACGTGGTGCACACCGATATTGGCGGTAAACCAGCGCAACACCCCCGGCAGATCATAATGCGAACTGCCATATAGCGCCGCATCCTGCACTTTCCAGTCCTCGCCTCTGGCCCAGAACGTACCTTCAAACTGGTGCTGGACATAAAACAGCCAGACCCCGATTGAGGCCGCCACAATGGCGATGGGCAAATGCACCAGCAAAAACGGCCCAATGCCGATAAAATAAATTACCAGAATGGCCAGTGAGATCATCACCGCATTGGTACCCATGGCGCTCAGCCAATAGCGCCACCCGGCCCGCATAAAGCCCAAAGGAAGACGCTGGCGCAGTAAAAAATTATAAGCCGGGCCAAACCCAAAAAGCACCAGAGGGTGACGATAAAGGCGATAGCTAAGGCGGCCCATGCGCGACAGGTCCTGATATTCCTGCACCGTTAGGGTATCAATATCGCCATAGCCGCGCCGGTCCAGATTGCCCGAAGTCGCATGGTGTATGGCATGGGCACGACGCCAGACGTAATACGGGGTCAGCGTAAACACCCCCAATATCCGTCCGATCCAGTCATTAAAGATTTTCTTTTTGAAAAATGCGCCGTGACCACAATCATGCTGGATCAGAAACAAACGCACCATAAAGGCACCGGCAGGAATGCTGATCGCCAGAGACAACCAATAGCTGATCGACAAGGCCCACCAGGCCGCCGCCCAAAGCACAACAAAGGGTGCGCCGGTGATAATCAGTTCGAGGGTTGAGCGAAGTGCGCTTGGCTCCCAATACCGGCCTAAAATGGGCAACCATTCCCGTGCTGAAATGATAGTAGGGGCGGGCTGGGCCTCTTGGCGCTCAGAACTCATACAAATACGAGCCTCTTGTTGTGATCGGTGTACTCTGATTAAAACCAATATAGCAGTTGATAAATATCGCAACCGCTTTGGCTTTTCTGCACACACATGCGCAACCGCATTTTTTTGTTATGGCCGCATGGGCAGGCACAAGAGCGCATTGGGCCCATCAGCGTTTCGGGTCGCTCCATGTGCTCGTTTTATTGGCTCCAAGTCATATTAAATATGACTTTTAAACAAAGGCTTGTGCTTGCCAACACGTTTATTCCAGCTTTTTGCCAGGCGGACCAGATGCCTGTATGATCGTGGATTAGTAGATTGCACATTTTCGATATAGGCACCGTACTGATAAACAGTATTAACAAGCCTGGCAGATACCATTTCAAAAGCTGTTTCCTCGTGAGCAATTTTATGATGGATTGCCAGAGACATGTTTTCCCAGTGATTAAACAATAGCCTGATCTTGCTCTGCACGCTGGAGTCATTGTCTATTTTCTCATTAATCTGCTCAAGACTAAGGCGTCTTGCCGACCGGGTTGCAGGTTCAAAAATATGCGCAAGATGAGTGCGCGCATCTATATGTGCCGTGTCTTTGGTCAGGGAATATTCCAGGGTGTATTCTTTCATTTTCCGCATGACTTCACTTTTATAATTCACGACTACACGCCAACTTTGATAAAGTGCGCCAATTACCCCCCCCGCCACCGGAATTGCAATAATAGCCATTTGTGAATTAAACACCCCTACAATACCTGCTTGAACTAGCATGCGACCTCCCCCATTCCGTGATTGCTATATACCTTATTATGAATACTCAGATCCCATACAGCTGTCGATATTTTAAATTATATTCCTGATCACAGTTTCTTGAGATGCAAGCAGGGCTGGGAAATTTAAATCACACATTAACATCAAAGCTGTGTTCAATATACTTTACTATGGCCGTATAGAAACGGCTCTGCTAAATCTGAAGCTATGGTCCCGTAGCTCAGTTGGATAGAGCACCAGATTCCTAATCTGGGGGTCACGCGTTCGAATCGCGTCGGGATCACCATTTTTTGCTTGTGCTATCTCAACGGCAAGCCTCGCTATATGAGCACGGGTTTGCATGTGCTATCCCCCATCATCCTATGAAGGAAGAAACAGAAAAACGATGAGTGAGTTACCCCCCTGCCCGAAATGCCAGTCCATCTACACCTATGAAGATGGCGGCCTGTTGGTCTGCCCCGAATGCGCCCACGAGTGGAACGCCGGCGACGCCGGACCGGCAGAGGGCGACAAGACAATCAAGGATGCCAATGGCAATCCCCTTAATGATGGCGACACCATCACGGTGATCAAGGATTTAAAAGTCAAAGGCACGTCTTTGGTGGTGAAAGTTGGTACCAAGGTCAAGAACATCCGCCTGGTGGATGGTGATCATGATATTGATTGTAAAATCCCGGGCATCGGGGCGATGAAATTGAAATCAGAGTTCGTCAAAAAGATTTAATGACACCTGGCCCTTCATCCTCGCTCATAGCGACACACCATTGCCCCCCTCAGGCACATCGCCTGGAGGCGTTTTTTACCGGCAACGCCTATGCGCCTCATCGCCATGACACCTATGCCATCGGCATTACCATGCAGGGCGTACAGAGTTTTGATTATCGGGGCCAGACGCGCAATGCCTTGCCGGGTAATATCGTCGTTCTTCATCCTGATGAATTACACGATGGCCGCGCCGGCACCAAGGACGGGTTTCGCTATCGTACCCTCTATATTGAACCCTCGCACATCCAAAGTGTGCTTGGTGGCAGAGCACTGCCATTTATCGAGGGGGGAGTTTCGCTGGATCCCAGACTGTACGCTGCGGTTTTACCCTTGCTGGAAAACCTGGATCGCCCTTTGGATACGCTGGAATATCAGGATGCCATATACGATCTGGCCGTGGTTATGGACCAGATTACCAGCGATAAAAAGCCTCTCAAACGTCATGCCTGTCAGTCGGCGGAATTGGCGCGGCAATTCATCTATGAGCATATGGATGAGGAAATTACGCTGGACTTGCTGGAAAAGGTTACTGATTGTGATCGCTGGGAATTATCCAGGCATTTCAGGGCCATGTTCGGCACCAGCCCCTATCGACACCTGACTATGCGAAGACTGGATAAAGCGCGCATCATGATGGCCGCAGGAAACTCAATCGCACAAACCGCCGTCGCCTGTACATTTTCTGACCAAAGCCATTTTACCCGTCACTTCAAAAAAGCCTATGGCCTGACCCCCAGGCAATGGACAGCAAATTTCGCCTGAACCAACTACGCACAATCGTTCAATAAACCGCTGCCGTCTTGTGCCACATTGAAGGTCAGAACCATATGAGCGTGTCGTTTGCACGCCTTTTTTTGCGAGATATAATGCCTAATATCCTAAAATCTGAAAAACTGATCGCCTTGATTGAGGTGACCGGATTTGTTGTCTTCGCCCTTATACTCAAACGGGTTCTGGACCCGCTCATCTGGCGTTTTGCGGGGCCGGTATCGCTCGTCACGGTTTTGGTTATCCTGACAGGGTATATGCGGTTCCGCGGATTGAGTTGGTCTGATATGGGGCTGCGCGCCCTGCCCGGTATCAAGGAAAAACTGATGGTAATCCCACAGGCCTTCCTGGTTTTTCTTGCCTTTGCCGCCGTTCTAGCCCCCATCTTTTTGATAAGCGAGGCGCTGGGGTTGACTGTCATGACCGAAATCCCCGCCGGTGTTGAAGAGCGCTGGGGCGATATAGCAGGCAGCCTGCCCCATTATTTGCTTTGGATGGGTATCGTCTGGACCGCGGCAGCCTTTGGCGAGGAAATGTTCTTTCGGGGGTTTCTGATCACCCGTTTGCAAACCGCCTTCAAGGGTCTGCCCATGGCCAGTGTTCTGGCGGTCTTGTTGCCCGCTTTGCTGTTTGGCTATGGGCATATGTATTATCAGGGATTGCGCGGCTTTATTGTGACCGGTGCCATCGCGCTGGCCTTTGGTACCATGTTTTTGGTGTTCAAGCGCAATTTGTGGCCGATCATCCTGTTGCACGGAATCATTGATTCCATCGGCATGACCTCCCGGTATATGGGCTGGGATACCTAAGCCATAAGGGCCCGCGTTCAATACGGTTGAATTAACGACCATTCCCGTGCACGCTTATCGGCTATGGGCATGCAATCAAAAATTTCTATGTCACGTCGTGGCCTGCTAGGCGGTGCCGTTTGGCTGGCCAGTGGTGCCCCGGCATGGGCAAAAAAGAAGAAAAAAGCCATCCCCTCTGGCCGTGTGGCTCGGGTGATCAGCGGCCAGAGCATAACCCTGCAAGATGGGCGCACGGTACGCCTAGGCAGCATTGATGCCCCGCGTATGGCCTATCAGGACATCCACGCCGAACCATTGGCCAAAGCGGCACGCAACGCCTTAACGCGCCTGGTGCAGGACCGGGCTTTACACTTTGAAAACGCCGCCCCAGACCGCTATGACCGCCTGAAAGCACAAGTTTTTGCACAGACAGGCCAAAGCAGTCAGCCGGTATGGGTGCAGGGGGCCATGACCCGGCAAGGCTATGCCCGTGTACATACCTGGCGTGATGACCATGCACGGGCGGCCGAATTACTACGGCTGGAGGAAAGCGCCAGAGACGCCCGGCGCGGCGTCTGGGCGGAGGCATATTACGCTGTGCGTAATCCGCAAACCATTGCCGCCTCGGTTGGCTCGTTCCAGATAGTGCAGGGGCGCATTGTTGATGCCGCCATCGTTCGCAAACGGGTGTATCTGAACTTTGGATCTGACTGGCGCACTGATTTCACCATCAGCATTGCCCCCAAAGATGCTAAACGCTTTGAGCGCGCCGGGATCAGGTTGGCCGGATTGTCTGGTGTGCGGGTGCGAGCGCGCGGGCTGATCCGCAGTCAAAACGGACCCATCCTTTATCTGGATCACCCCGAAGCACTGGAAATATTGGAATAGGCACAAATTACCCGACATTATGAAATGCCGGGTAATTTGAGGAGATCGCTTCGTTTAGGCAGCGGCAGTAGCGCTAACCGCCTTGGCCACCAGAGTTTTTGACAATTTGTCGAAGGCGGCATCGCGTTCAATTTTTTCCACGGCGGCCACTTCGCGGGCCATGCGGTCAATTGCGGATTCATAAAGCTGGCGTTCGGAATAAGACTGTTCCGGCTGATCGGCATTGCGGTGCAGATCACGGACCACTTCGGCAATAAAAATCAGATCGCCTGAATTGATCTTGGCCTCATATTCCTGAGCCCGGCGGCTCCACATGGTACGCTTGATCCGAGGACGCCCTTTGAGGGTTTTCATCGCGTTCTGGACAATATTGGGTTCTGACAAGGCGCGCATGCCACCGCTTTCGGCGCGCGGCACCGGCACTCGCAGGACCATTTTATCCTGATCAAACTGGATTACATACACTTCAAGCTCAATATCGGTCACGGTCTGGACCTCAACAGCGGAAACCCGACCCACGCCGTGAGCAGGATAAACGATGTAATCATTGATCTTGAATTTTTTAGCAGAACTGGTTTTTGCCATGGGTAATCTTCACTCGCTGTTGTTTGACACACTAATTTTGGCACAAACAAAACCGGCCCACCCTGCGGTGACATTTTCCCGTTTTCTGTGCCCTTAAATTTTCGTTCCGTTTTGGCGGTCCGGCTTGCCGGAGCGCACACACCTATACGTTTATAGCCGCATGGATGACGCCTATAACAAGCCTTATAGCACAAAATTGAGGGTTTTCAAAGGCTTTGATCAAAACCTTCGGCAGAAGAGGTTAATCCCCCTCGCCAGGCTTTTCCGAAAAGTACTTATCAAACTTGTCAGTTTCGTTGGCTTTGGCATCCGCATCGGAGGGTGCCGGTTTGATCAAGGTGATGTTCGGCCAGATATCGGCAAACTTGGTGTTCAGGGCCAGCCATTTGCCATCGGGGTCATCTTCGGTGTCTGGTTTGATGGCTTCCACCGGGCATTCCGGTTCGCATACACCGCAATCAATACATTCGTCCGGATGGATGACGAGAAAGTTCTCCCCTTCATAAAAACAGTCCACCGGACAAACTTCGACACAATCGGTATATTTACAGGCGATGCATGCATCGGTGACAATATAGGTCATCTTGGAAATTCCATTGAAAAAGCGGGCCTGTATGTGGTTGTACAAGCCAAATTGTCAACTGCCTTCCCTGCGGCCAAGCGACGCCTTTTTGGCTTCGGCGCGTTCATGGTCGGTAACCGCCAGCAATGCGGCAACCCGGCGGATTAAACTGTCTTCAAACGGGCTTTCCTCACCATCGGCATAGGTCACATCCCAGAGCTGACCGATCAGGGCCACCCGTTCGGATTTGGGCATATATTTCTTGATGACATGGGTAAAGGCATATTGATCAACTGCCATTTCGGCACGCAGCTCGGCGGCCTCCAGCAAACTTGCCGCCGCTGCATCATCCATTGAAAAGCTCTCGCGAATGATGTTTTTGATCATATCCTGTTCAATATCGGCATAAATCCCGTCTGACAGCGCCGCCTCAACCAACAGGGCGATCGCACATTCGCGCGCCTCAGCTTCGTCACTGACCTCGTCCGTTTGCGCCGATGCGCCGCCAAACATTTTTTTAATAACCTCGAACATGGGTATCCTCCTGCAAGCGTTCAGAGTATAATATAGTGTCTGTATCCGGCCCGCGCTTTATTTAGTTTACAATTTATATATGAAAAATGCAGGTGCCGTGAAGCCTGGCCAAGGGAAGCGTTATGCACAACAAGCCTGACAACACAAATAATGACGTACCAACCATGTCCGGTGCCATTGGCATCAGTGCGGGGTTTGATGTTCCGGACCCGACGTCGGTTGAGCGCCTTGAAGGCAAAATCAGCGCCACTGAATGGACAACCCGCGTTGAACTGGCTGCCATTTACCGACTGGCTGCGCTTTATGGTTGGACGGACCTGGTTTTTACGCATATTTCGGCGCGATTGCCTGATGAAAACGGTCAAGAGCGTTTCCTGATCAATCCTTACGGCGTCCTCTTTGACGAAATGACCGCATCATGTCTGGTGAAAATTGATCTGGATGGGAATATTATCGGTGACAGCTCTTATTTCGTAAATCCGGCGGGATTTACCATCCACTCTGCGGTTCATACGGCGCGCCATGATGCGGGCTGTGTCATGCATGTGCATACCCCTTATGGGGTGGCGGTCAGTGTCCAGAAAGAGGGGCTGCGCAAATATACGCAATTTGCCATGGTGGTCCATGATGATCTGGCCTATCACGATTATGAGGGCATTGCGCTGGATCACGATGAGCGGGAACGCATTGTCAAAGACATGGGCAAACACAATTTATTGATGCTGCGCAATCACGGTACGCTGACCATAGGGCAAAATTGTGCATTGGCTTTTTTGCGCATGTATTTTCTGGAAAATGCCTGCAAAACGCAAATTCTGGCCCAAAGTGTTGGCGGCCCCGAGCATYTGCATGAAGAAAGCGACGCGATGTCGGCCAGGGTTCACAGCCAGGGTGCCGGAGCATTTTTGCCCGGCATGGGTGACAATCTGRTCTGGCCARGSCTSATGCGCAAATTGGCTAAAACCAATCCGGGACATGATTATTAGGGTCCAGACTCAAACATGCTTTTCCTCCACAGGTTCATAACATTGCCCCGCCTCAGTCGCCGGGCCACGGCGTTCGGGCATGGCCAACACCTTGATCATGGTGATCCTTTGTTTTTGAGCAAAGGTCAAAACATCGTCTGCCTGCACATGCGCCGCCCCGTTTTTTGCCCTGCGCACCGCCCCAAACCGACTGATCCGCACCTTGCCCTTGGCGGCAAAGGCCGTTGCCAGCGTGCGGGTTTTGAAAAACCGGGTGCGGTACAGCCATAAATCCAGGCGAAGAGAGCCTTCCGCTTCGCTCATTTAAGCGCCTGCAAAACCGCAAAAGGCGAGTTTGGATCGATCACGGTCTCTGGTTCCGCCTTTTTATTTTTTATCTGTTTTTTGTGGCCCATACGCGCCGGGGCCCAGGTCTCGCCCTTGCCCTCATCATCCATTTTAGTTTTGCATTTGTATTTTAGCTCTACCAGGATTTTGCCAAGATCATCATGGCTGCATCCCAACAAAGACAGCATGACTTCACTGGGAGCAAATACGCCGCCCTTGTGTGCCTTTTGTGCTTCGCGAATCAGGTCCGCAAGGCGCTCCAGAATATCAATGCGCACCAAACGGCGCGAGAAAAGCGCATATCCYGCYTTGCGCGCCGCCTCYKCGGAKACCGSYTCCTGYGTRAYATAGGCGGTCAGRCCCGGACGCGGCAAAAACGCCTTGGCCKCTTCAYCCKYGYTTAGTGCRTGCAACAARGACAACAGGCGCGCCGGGCTTGGGCGRATCAAMGYCGGCATAAACACATGAAAGGCCCCAAAKCGMACCCCGCAYTGRCGMARMGAATGGCGGCTRGGCTGRTCCAGATCRCGCAGCTCGTCGACAATTTGCGCCCGCGGCAAAGCTCCCATTGCCTCGATCAGGCGAAARCCAAGTCCCCGKCCCAGTCCGGTTATGCCCCCCTCATCGACCTTGGCCCGCAACCCCATRAGCGACTTTAATTCGCGGGCAATCATGGCATCTACCCAGCTTTTCACCCGCCCTTCGGCCTTGCTTAACGCCGCACCATTTCCCAATTGACCGCCGATCAGTGCAATCTTGGGAAAGAGAGCATCACTGCCAGCCTTCAGRCGRGCWATGGCGGCCCCCTCCCATTGRAKGRCCCCYRCATCATCCAGAATAAATGCATCGTCTCTGGCCGCCTCAATGGCCGCCAGCCGGCGATTAATCTCGGGTGCCAATGCCGCGCTGGCCACCATGCGCAGGGTTTTCCCCGCCAGATCCCGGGCTGCGGAACCCGGGCGAAACGACAAACCCTCCAGATGTCCGATGGTATGGTCCAGTACCTTGACCTCGCCGCCCGGCAGGACCACCGCATCAGCTTCCTCGCCAGCATTTAGCGCCCGCGCCAAAACGGAAGTACGCTGGTCAACAAAGCGCTGTAATAAATGATCATGCAAGGCATCCGACAGGCGTTCCTCCAGCGCTGAGGCCCGCTCCTGCCAATGCACCGCATCGCCCACCCAGTCGGCACGGTGGGTGCAATAGGCCCAGGTGCGCACATGAGCCAGCCGCGAGGAAATGGCATCCACCCCGCCTTTCAAATGATTCAGGCTTTTGAGTTTTCCGGCCAGCCAGTCTTCCTCGATACGGCCACGCGGACTGCTAAGCTGTGCAAATATATCGCCCAGAAGGCGCGCATGGGCATCGGGGCCGCTTTTGCGAAAATCAGGGATCTGACACACTTGCCACAGGCGGCGCACCCCCTCGGGCGTACCAAGCCAGGAAGCAAATTCAGGCCGTTCGGCCAAAGCCCCCAGCACCTGCTCATCAATGGCACGGCTGACCCGCACAAGACCTTCGCGGGGGGCCGGTTCCTGCAATGATTGCGTCAGGGCCTGCGGTGTGGAAAAATCCAGTATCCGGTTGCGCCAATAGAGCATGTGCACGCGATCATAGTCATGCTCTTCCAGACGGCGCACCATATTCTCATCAAAGGCCGGGGCGCTGGCCGTGGTGCCAAAGGTGCCATCACGCTGATAGCGCCCGGCGCGCCCGGCGATCTGGCCCAATTCATCAGCACGCAAAGGACGGCGATGCTGGCCATCAAATTTGGTAAGGGCGGCAAAGGCAACATGGTCCACATCCATGTTCAGTCCCATGCCAATGGCATCGGTCGCCACCAGATAATCCACTTCGCCGGACTGAAACAGTTCGGCCTGGGCATTGCGGGTCCGTGGACTTAAGGATCCCATAACCACCGCAGCGCCCCCATGGCGACGACGCAGCAATTCGGCAATGGCGTACACATCCTCGGCGGAAAATGCGATGATGGCACTGCGCCTGGGCAGACGGGATAGCTTGCTCGGCCCGGTGTGGGTCAGCTGTGAAAAGCGCTCCCGGGGTTCGATCTGGTCTGCATTGGTCAGGCCATGCAGCACGCCGCGCATGGTGGCGGCCCCCAGCACCAGCGTTTCTTCGCTGCCACGACTGTGCAACAAATGATTGGTAAAAACATGGCCCCGTTCAGGGTCAGCACAAAGTTGCACTTCGTCAATGGCCATAAAACAAAACGGTCGGCCACGAAAATGCGTCGGCATGGCCTCGGCGGTGCAGGAAAAATAACGCGCACTCTTTGGCACAATGCGTTCCTCACCAGTGACCAGCGCGGCCTGTTCAACGCCTTTTTCACGCACAATGCGGTCATAGACCTCGCGCGCAAGAAGGCGTAAAGGCAGGCCGATCACCCCATCGGCATGGGCCAGCATACGGGTCACCGCCAGATAGGTTTTACCGGTATTGGTCGGGCCAAGGGCGGCACTAAGGTCAGAGGTCATAAGGCAGGGGCTTTCGTCAAAATTTTCACGCACATTACCGTAGTGAAAGATAGCCTCAAGAACAAACGGCACTTTACGATGTACGGTAACGAAGTGCCCGATCACATATTATATGGCATATGCCTGCCTAAAGCCTGTAACAGTGCTTGACGGAAGCCATAGCCTTTTGTATCTGACGCGCCTCGCGCGGACTCTACTGCCCTGCGCTCAAGAGATATAAGGATTAAGACAATGGCGCGATGCTGTGAACTGACTGGCACTGGTGTTATGACCGGCAATAATGTTAGCCATGCGAACAACCGCAGCCGTCGGCGCTTTTTGCCGAACCTGTGCAATGTCACACTCAGTTCCGAAGCGCTGGATCGTTCCTACAAGTTCCGCATCACCGCAGCGGCTTTGCGCTCCGTCGATCATAATGGCGGTCTGGACGGGTTTCTGGTCAAGGCCAAAGACGACAAACTGTCGGCCAATGCGCTGAAGGTCAAAAAAGAACTGAAAAAGAAACTGGCAGAAAATGCCGAAGCCAGCGCATAAATCCGGCGCTGATATAAAGTTTTTAAGGCGGTCCCGACGGACCGCCTTTTTTATTGCGTCAGATGAGCGTATGGTGGGGCAAAGTGCGGGGTGCGTTATGTACAGATATATTTTGATTTCTCTTTTTGTACTGGTGCTAAGCGGGTGCAATGCCAAAGAAGCGGCCGACACGCTCTATAGCAATGGCACCATTCATACCGGCCTGGACAGCGAACCCACGGTCGAGGCCGTAGTGGTTTCGGATGGCCGCATTGTTTTTGCCGGCTCCCAACAAGGGGCGAATCATTATCAGGCCGCCGAAAAAATCAATCTTGAAGGCGCGCATCTTTATCCCGGCTTTACCGATGCCCATGCGCACCTTTATGACATTGGGCGGCGCGAAACCACGCTTAATCTGGAAGGCACGCCTTCTCTGGAGGCGCTGGTCCAGCGCCTTGCGGCCGAAGCCAAACGCCAAAGCACCGGTGCCATTATCGGAAGTGGCTGGATTGAAACCGGCTGGGTTGAGGGGCGCTTTCCCAACCGTTTTGATCTGGATCGGGCGGCCCCGGGGCGTATTGTTCTTTTGGACCGTGCCGATGGTCATGCGCTGGTTGCCTCCAGCAAGGCGCTGGAAGCCTCTGGCGTTGGCCCGGACACCCCCGAAATGGCCGGCGGCCGCATAGAGCGCGACGAAGAGGGCATGCCCACCGGCATACTCATTGATAATGCCATGAATTTGGTGGCCCAATTAGCCGCTGTCCTAAAAGGCGATGAACGTCGCCCGGCCCTGGTCATGGGGGCCAAGGTGATGAATGCCTATGGCTGGACCGGGGTGCACAATATGTCGGTGGGTTCCGATGATGTGCAATTGCTGGAAAACATGGCGGATCAGGGCGAACTGCCCTTGCGGGTCTATAATGCGGTGGACGAAGATGTCATGCGCCTTTTGGCCAAGGGGCCACGGCGCGCCGGTGATGACCGGGTGATTACCCGGGCCATGAAAATATACGCCGACGGAGCCCTTGGCTCTCGCGGRGCGGCSMTGYTGGCCCCCTATAATGACGAACCGGAAACCTCTGGCCTGATGATGCGCGGCCCCGAAGAAACCCGCACTTTGATGGCGCGCGCYCTKCGCGAYGGGGTGCAGATTTGTGTTCAYGCCATTGGCGATCGGGCCAATCGCGACGTGCTCGACTGGATGGAAGCGGCCTTTAACGATGTACCCGTGGAAGAACGCCGCATCGCCAAGCCACGCTGGCGGATCGAACATGCGCAAATGATCAACCCCGTGGACATTCCCCGCTTTGCCGAACTGGGGGTGATCCCCTCTATGCAGCCCAGCCATGCCATTGGCGATCTTCACTTTGCCCGCGCCCGAGTGGGCAAAGACCGCCTGAACGGTGCCTATGCGTGGCATTCCCTGATCAAGGCGGGCTCTATTGTTCCCGGCGGCTCGGACGCCCCGGTGGAACGCGGTGATCCGCGGATCGAGTTCTACGCCGCCGTTTCGCGCCATGACCTTAAAGGTTATCAGGGCAAGGACTGGCACGCCGAAGAAGCCGTGGACCGGGTAACGGCGCTAAAAATGTTTACCATCTGGCCGGCCTATGCCTCGTTTCGCGAGGACGAGCTAGGCACTATTGAGCCGGGTAAACGCGCCGATTTTACCGTCTTTGCCGACGACATTATGACCATTCCCGAAATGGATATTCTGAGCACCAAAATCCTCATGACCGTGGTCGATGGTGAAACGGTTTTTCAGGCCGGGCATTAGAGAGCCTCGAAAGATGGAGGATGTAAGGCCTAAGCACGCCGCCGCCGGGGCTCGACGGGTTTTTCATCAAAAAGTGAGGCCAGTTGTTCGGTGATCGCGCCGCCAAGCTGTTCCGCATCGGTTAGCGTCACTGCGCGGGAATACCAGCGGGTGACATCATGGCCGATGCCAATGGCAATCAGCTGCACATCGGAATAATCTTCAATCTCAGCAATCACTTCGCGCAAATGTGCCTCCAGATAACCGCCGGGGTTATGGGACTGGGTGGTGTCATCCACCGGCGCGCCATCCGAAATGACCATCAAAATGCGCCGCGCCTCGGGCCGGGCTTGCAGCCGTGTATGGGCCCAGAGCAGCGCCTCGCCGTCAATATTTTCTTTCAAGAGGCCTTCGCGCATCATCAAGCCCAAATTGTTTTTAGCCCGGCGCATGGGCACATCAGCGGCCTTGTAAATAATATGGCGCAGATCATTTAACCGCCCGGGGGTCAGCGGCTTGTTTGCCGCCAGCCAGTCTTCCTTGGACTGGCCGCCTTTCCAGGCCCGGGTGGTAAAGCCCAGAATTTCCACCTTGACGCCGCACCGTTCCAGCGTGCGCGACAAGATGTCCGCCGTTAGCGCCGCAATCATGATCGGCCGCCCGCGCATGGAGCCGGAATTATCGAGGAGTAGCGTCACTACGGTGTCGCGAAAATCAGTCTCGCTCTCTTCCTTAAACGATAAAGGGGCCAGCGGATCGGTAATCACCCGGGTGAGGCGCGCCGGGTCCAGCACGCCTTCCTCCAGATCAAAAATCCACGAGCGCTGTTGCTGGGCCATCAGGCGGCGTTGCAGTTTGTTGGCCAGCCGTGCCACCGCGCCGCGCAATTTGTCCAATTGCCGATCCAGATAACTGCGCAGACGCGTCAACTCTGGTGCATCGCACAAATCCTCGGCGCGCACTTCCTCATCATGCTTGGTGGTAAATACATGATAACGTGCCCCATCGCCGCCGCCCGGCTGATAGTTTGGGCGCACCGGCAAATCTTCGCCCGCCCCATCCTGGGCATCGCCTACATCACTTTCATCATCCAGCAATTCGGCCTGTTGCTCGGATTCGTCCCCCTCACCCTGATCAGTGGCGCCATCAGGGGTGGTGTCTTCGCTGTCGCCGGGGTTTTCCTCGCCGTCCTGAGCGCTGGGATTACCCTCGCCCTCTTCGGATTGCTCTTCCTCGTCTTTTTGTTCGGGCAGCATTTGCAAATCGCCCAGATCAAGATCATCCAGCAAAGCCTTGGCCAAGGCGGCAAAAGCGCTTTGGTTATCCAGGCCGGTGTGCAATTCGCTGAGCGCCGCACGGCCTTTGTCCTCGATCTCACCGCGCCACAGCGCCAACAGACCCTCGGCCTCTTTTGGGGCGGCAACGCCCGTAATATGCTCGCGCGCAATCAGCGCCACGGCCTCGGCTAATGGCGCAGCTTCGCGCTCACTTACACTGGCAAAGCCATGCTTGGCACAACGTTCGGCCAGCGCCGCCTGCATATTYTCACCGGCCCCTTTTAGCGCCGACGCCCCCAGGGTCTCGCAGCGCACCTGTTCCAGCGCCTCAAACACGGCGCGGCCTTGCTGATTACCGGGACACAGGCGCGCATGGGTTTTGGCATTATGATGGGCCAGGCGCAGGGCCAGAGCATCGGCCTTGCCACGGGCAGAGGCAATGGCCCGGGCGCTGGGTTTTACCGCCGGCACCGGCAGGGTTATGGCATCATCGGTAATCGCCGCCTTGTCACCGCCAAAGCGTACATCCAGCGCACGTTTGCCCGATAGCGCCCGGGTGGTTGCCCCCAAAGCGCGCTTGAACATATCGGTACGGGATTCGCGTGTCGTCATACCGTGCCCTTAGGCGACTTGCACCCGGGCGGCGCTTTCGGGCAAATCAGCGGCAAAAGCGCGCTGGTAAAACTCTGAGATCACCGGGCGTTCCATTTCATCGCATTTGTTCAGAAAGGTAAGGCGGAAAGCCTCGGCGGTATCGCCATCAAAGATTTGCGTGTTTTCCGCCCAGGTCAGCACCGTGCGCGGTGACATGACCGTGGAAATATCACCATTCATAAAGGCATTACGGCTCATATCAGCGACGCGCACCATGGCCTTGATAATATCACGGCCCTCGGCGGTTTGCATGGCTGGCATTTTGGCCGCAACAATCTCTTCTTCGACATCATGGTCCAGATAATTCAGCGTGGCGACGATTGACCAGCGGTCCATCTGCCCCTGATTAAGCTGTTGCGTGCCATGATAAAGCCCAGTCGCGTCACCCAGCCCCACGGTGTTGGTGGTGGAAAACAGGCGAAAATACGGATTAGCGCGAATCACCTTGTTCTGATCCAGCAGTGTCAGCTTGCCGGACACCTCCAGTACCCGCTGGATGACAAACATCACATCCGGACGACCGGCATCATATTCATCAAACACCAGAGCCACCGGGCGCTGCAAAGCCCAGGGTAGCAGGCCTTCGCGAAATTCGGTGACCTGCTGGCCATCTTTCAGCACGATGGCATCCTTGCCCACCAGGTCGATACGGCTGATGTGGCTATCCAGATTAACCCGTACCATGGGCCAGTTCAGCCGTGCCGCCACCTGTTCAATATGGGTGGATTTGCCGGTGCCGTGATAGCCCTGCACCATCACACGTCGATTATGGGAAAATCCCGCCAATATGGCCCGTGTGGTCAGGGGGTCAAATTTATAGGCCGGGTCCAGATCCGGTACATACTCATTGGGCGTTGAAAAGGCAGGCACATTGTCCTTGCTTTCAAAGCCAAAGGTATCGGCAACGCTGACTTGCGTATCAGGGGCCCAAATCGGAAAAGCGGGATCGTGTTCAGACATAATAATTACTCGTTTTATGTATAGCGCCCTCTATGCGCCTGCATTGAACCGGCTTCAAGCCAGACGCGAGGTTTTCAGGACCTGATAGGCGCGAATGACCTGTTGCAGACGTTCTTCGGTAGAGCGATCGCCCTTATTGGTATCGGGGTGAAATTGTTTGACCAGCTTAAGATAGCGCGCACGCACAATCTTTGGCCCCGAATCATATTCCAGCCCCAGACTGTCCATGGCCAGGCTTTGTAAACGTCCAAGACTACGTTTACGTTCATCCACCTCACCAGAAACTTTTTCGCCCATAATGCCAAACGTGTCTTTAAAGCGCGCGCCCTTGGCGTGCACCCCTTTGCCATCCAGATTGCGGTTCATATTCCAGGTCGGGCGATTACCAGTGGCCTGATCGGCCTGATAGGCGCGAACCGCCCCATCGCTCATGCCATGGAAAAAGTTCCAGGTTTTGTTATATTGGGCGGCGTGTTTTTTACAGAAGTAAAAAAACTCGTTGATTTTGTCCGGTGATTGCGGGGCCTTGCAATCTCCTTTGGTGACACACCCATCCCACTCACAGGCCTGATCGCCTTTTTTGGCGTCATCCTTGCCCGGCGGTTTGACCCGTATGTCAAAAAGCTTGGGCTCGTATTCAAAATCATCATCCATGCCCCCATATTACCAAAGAGCTTTTACAAACGTCTATGGGGCAAAACACATATGAGTGCGATGGCAGCAGCAATTGAGACAAAATTACGTGAGGCCTTTGCGCCGCAAAGCCTGATTGTGCGCGATGTATCGGCAAACCATGCCGGTCATGCGGGTGCGCGGCCCGGCGGGCAAACCCATTTTGAGGTGGAAATTGCATGCGCTGCGTTTAACGGCTTAAACCGCCTTGCCATGCACCGGGCCGTTATGGGCCAATTGGATGACGAGTTCGCCGGAACCCTGCATGCCTTGAATATCAAGGCAAAAGGTGTGACTGAAGACTAGCCGTCCCCCATTAGCAAACCAAGAGAAACCCCATGACGCAGGATCGCGCAGGCGAAAATTATCAAAACGCGCCGCGCGCACAGGTCGATGTGGATCGTGGCTCATCCTTTGCCGCCGAGCTGCAACAGGACCGGGAGCACCGTGCCAAGGCCCGCAATGCCAAACCGCTGCGCCGATTGTTTCCATTTATTCTCAAATACCCCGGTCTGTTGATTGCCTTTGTCATTTTTCTGACCCTGGCATCGGGGCTGACGCTGTTATTACCGGCCGCGTTTCGTCTGGTGGTGGATTGTGGGTTCTCCGGGTCCAGCAGCTCAGAATTTTGCCAGCAATTTGCCTTTGGCGACAGGATGGCGGGCTATTTTGGGGCCGGTATGGTCTTGGCACTTTTGCTGGGGCTGGCCTCATCCCTTCGGTATTATTTCATCAGCCGACTGGGCGAGCGCGTAGTCGCCGACCTGCGCCGCACCGTGTATGATCACCTCCTCACCCTCAGCCCCGGCTATTACGCCCATGTGCGTACCGGCGAAGTGTTATCGCGCCTGACCACCGATACCGCCCTCATTCAAACCGTGGTTGGCTCGTCCATTTCCATAGCCGCGCGCACCATTGCCACTACGGTCGGCGCGCTGGTCCTGATGGTGATTGTCAGCTGGAAGCTGGCTTTGTTGATGCTGGCAGTGGGTCCCATCATTCTTGGTCCGATCTTTTTTTTCGGGCGGCGCGTACAACGGCTTTCCCGCTCCAGCCAGGACAGTCTGGCCGAGGCCTCGGCCCGGGCCAGCGAAAGCCTGCGTGCCATTGAAACCGTGCAGGCCTTTACCCGCGAAAAAGAGGAGCAAGCCAACTTTGCTCACGCCGTAGAGGACACGTTTAGCGTTGCCTTGAAACGCATTCGTGTGCGCGCGCTGATGACCGGCATAATTTCCACCTTTGTGTTATCGGGATTGATTGCAGTATTATGGTTTGGCGCGCTGCAGGTGCGCAGCGATGCCATCACCCCCGGGGCCATGACCCAATTTATCATGTACGCGTTTGTAGCCGTTATGGGGGTCGGGGTAATGACCGAAACCTATGCCGAAATTATGCGCGCCGCCGGGGCCACCGAACGCCTTATGGAATTGCTGGCCGCCGTGCCGGATATTGCCAAACCCAAAAGCCCACCAACAGACCTTACCTCCATTCGTGGCGAACTGGCCTTCACCGGGGTTGATTTTTACTATCCTGCCCGACCCGAAATTGCGGCCCTGAAGGATATTTCCTTTACCGCCGCCCCGCGCCAGACCATAGCCCTGGTCGGCCCATCCGGCGCCGGCAAAAGCACCATATTTCAACTGATCCTTCGGTTTTATGATCCGCAGGCCGGCACGATCAGCCTTGATGGTGTTGATATCAAAAAACTGGATCCGGCCCAATTGCGCCGCGCCATTTCCATCGTACAGCAAAATGCACCGCTGTTTTCCGGTTCCGTGGCGGACAATATCCGTTTTGGCAAACCCTCGGCCAGTGATGATGATATCCGGGCTGCAGCCCGGGCCGCCAATGCCCATGATTTCATCATGGCCATGCCCGAAGGATATGACACACCGGTTGGTGAAAATGCTACCATGCTCTCCGGCGGCCAGCGCCAGCGACTGGCCATTGCCCGGGCGGTATTGCGCGACGCGCCAATCCTGCTTTTGGACGAAGCCACCAGCGCGCTGGATTCCGAGAATGAGCGCGCCATCCAACAGGCCTTTGAAAGCATATCGAGAGATCGTACCACCATCGTGATTGCCCACCGCCTGGCCACAATTTTGCGCGCCGATACCATCATCGTTATGGATAAGGGTCGCATCATTGATCAGGGTACCCATAGCGAGCTTCTCACTCGCGGTGGCCTTTATGCCCGTCTGGCCGAACTGCAATTTGGTGAGCCTGCCCTCAAATAACGAGGCTTGCCGTCACCATAGCACATGAAAAGAAAAATGGTGCCGCATAGGTGATTCGAACACCTGACCCCGTCATTACGAATGACGTGCTCTACCAACTGAGCTAATGCGGCCAAAAGCCTGATGATTGCAGGCCTTTGCAATGGGCGCGCACGCTAACCTTTTGATGCCTTATGGGCAAGGCGCGGTGCATGAATTTTCTCAGTACAATGGCCCGTAGAGACTGACCTGATATACTCTGGCGCACTTTTGACTATTCGCCTGCATCGTGCGGATCGGCGCAAGTTGCTGTGGGTGCTTCACACTCGTCGCACCATTGTTTTTCTTTGGTTTGCTGTGCGACCCGGGGAATAACGACTGTAGATGAATAGCGGTGAAACAGCCACACCCGAATGGCACTGGCCAGACCACTTTTCTCCTGCCGGGATTCACGGGCTTTATCAATCTCTGCTACCATCGTGGCCAAAGATTTTTCTTCCTGGGTAGCGGCGTGAATGAGCGCAGACCAAAATTCAGACTCCAGAGCTAATGAGGTCCGGTGGCCAGATATCGAAAGGGATCTTTTAATAAGCATTACAAAGCCTCCGGGCACACCTTAAACAATAATTATGTTCTCATTTCAACCATAAACAAYRATAAWTTACCAATGYGGTAAYTYAATAAGRRAAATAGACTGTCAYAAAACCTTTRTTAATTTAAATACYRGTCRMCGWYTAAGTAATCGATATGCTTATACTGTGTCATCTATTTCTGCTTAATGACCGCACCACCTTGTTATGTGGAATATAAATTTCTTTAGATTCTACCAACTCTCCCTATATTTAGTAAGTGGTAACTTGCATGTTTTGAMTGRKGYGCCAATTTGYCGCAGAGTCATATTAGAAGTATTATAAGAACTCTTATAAATGATCGTATGTTTTGAGCGTGTATGAGTATTCATCTACTGGTCCGCGTTCACCTTTTCTTGAGGTGGACAAGCGCCATTGATCTTCACTTAGGGCCTCAAAGCAGACATCCCCGGCAACATCTGCATCAATTTTCGTCAGATATATTCTTCGAGCAAAGGGCATGGCCAGCGCGTATAACATGGCCCCGCCGATCACCACCATTTCACCAGCCCCGTTTTCTCGTGCCAAATCTGCGCCTCGCTCGCGCATAGCCTCAAAATCTGAAAAACATTCCGCCCCATCAGCCTTAAATCCCGGGTCCCGAGACAGCACCAGGTTATCACGGCCGGGCAGAGGCTGTACGTGTAGAGAATCCCAGGTTTTTCGCCCCATCAATACCGGCTTGCCCAAAGTGGTGCGCTTGAAATGCGTCAGTTCAGAAGGGAGGCGCCAGGGCATTTTTCCCTGATACCCGATCACCCCATTGCGGGCATGCGCCACGATCAGCGAGAGGAGGATTTCATCTTGAGCAATCATCGGCTAGTCTCTTCCCACCTTAGGACATGAACTCATATACAGGGTAAACATGACATCGCTTATCACGCGCGCGGGCGCCTATAAATGGACCCTGATTTATATCGCCATTATCCCGCTGGTGAACTGGTCTTTTACATGGGCACCCAATTTTACCCTGATGGCAGGCTGGTCGTTCAATCCGGTAACGGTGGTGACCGGGCTGGTGCTGGTGRTACGTGACTTTGCCCAGCGCGAAATTGGTCACCGGGTGCTTTTTGCCATGGTGGTGGCGCTGATCCTGACGGTATGGCTGGCCGGGCCACAATTGGCACTGGCATCGGGGGCCGCCTTTGCCATTGCTGAACTGGTTGATTGGGCGATCTTTACCTTTACCAAATGGCCGCTTTCGCGCCGGGTGTTTGTCTCCAGCCTGATCGCTGCGCCTATCGACAGTGTGGTGTTTCTTTATGGAGCAAACTTTCTGCGCGCCGGCTCGTTCACCCTGGCCAATATTATCATGTCGATTGCCGGCAAAATGGTGGGCGCGGTGGTGGTGTCCTGGGTGGTCTGGCGCGGGGAGAGACGCATAAGCTAAACCGCATACACTTGAAACTGCTTCATGCTGTCATTGCCGGACTTGTTCCGGCAATCCAGAGAATGATCAAGACAAAACTGGATCACCCGAATAAATCGGGTGATGACATTCTGGTATTGGTGGCGCTCCCATAACGATAAAAGGCTAAACCGCGACTTTGGCGGCGATATGGGCCTGTGGCTCATATCCTTGCAGTTCAAAATCGTCATAGGTGAAATCAAAGAGATTATGCACATCCGGGTTCAGGGCCATGGTGGGCAGGGCCCGGGGCTTGCGCGATAATTGCACGGCAGCCTGGTCCAGATGGTTCAGATAAAGATGCAAATCGCCAAARCTGTGCACGAACTCACCGGACTTTAGCCCCGTCACCTGCGCCATCATCATGGTGAGCAGCGCATAAGAAGCAATATTAAACGGGACGCCCAGAAAAATATCAGCCGAGCGCTGGTAAAGCTGGCAGGACAGCTTGCCGTCCGCGACAAAAAACTGGAACAGGCAATGGCAGGGCGGCAGCGCCATATCATCCACATCGGCGGGGTTCCAGGCCGAAACAATAATCCGCCTTGAGTGTGGATCATCGCGAATTTGCGCGATGGCCTTGCTGATCTGGTCGATCACGCGCCCGTCCGGCGCGGCCCAGGAGCGCCACTGCTTGCCATACACCGGGCCCAGTTCGCCATCTTCATCGGCCCAGTCATCCCAGATGCGCACGCCATTATCGCGCAGATAGGCCACATTGGTACTGCCCTGTAAAAACCATAAAAGCTCGTGTACGATGGATTTCAGATGCAGTTTTTTGGTGGTCAACACCGGGAACCCGGCGCCCAGATCAAAACGGATTTGTCGGCCAAACACGCCGCGCGTGCCCACGCCGGTGCGATCGCCGCGCTCTACCCCGTTGTCGTAAACATCGCGCAATAAATCCAGATAAGCCTGCATGATCACTCTCCCACTGGTTTGATAAACTGATTCCGACCGCTCTATCCAGACAGGCCGCAGCATGCATTAGCTTGTTCGTAGCTATGAATAGCCATAGACTGCATGCCAGCAGGTTAGGGTCAGGCCCCCATGACAATTCACCTAGACGATCTGGCCGAATTTGGCTGGAACCTTTTTTTCAGCACTCAACTTGATCCTGATGACATTTCAAAGGCTGTGGCAGTACGGGTAATGGCCGTGCACCGCAATGCGCTGGAGGTTGCCGGCCCCGATCTGGCCCAAAAAGTCCCACCATATTTTCTGGATGAAAATGGCGAACCAGACAACGCCACCGTCGGCGACTGGCTGTTGCTGGACCCGCAAACTTTACGCCCCTATCGGCGCCTGCACCGCAAAAGCCTGTTCCAGCGCCGGGCCGCCGGCACCCAGAACAAACCACAGCTCATCGCCGCCAACATTGATACTTTGTTTATTGTCACCTCCTGCAATCAGGATTTTAACATCGCGCGGCTGGAGCGATATCTGGTGATGGCCCGCGAAGCCGATGTCAATCCGGTGATTATCATCACCAAGGCCGATCTGGTGGATGCCCCGCAGGAGTATGTACAGGCGGCCTCCAAATTACAGCCGGGTCTGTTGGTTGAGGCCCTGAACGCCCGCGATCCGAAATGCATCGATCATCTGGCTCCCTGGTGCACTCAGGGGCAGACCATCGCCATGATCGGCTCGTCAGGGGTTGGTAAATCCACACTGGTTAACACCCTGTCCGGCACCCAGAAAATTCCCACACAGGACATTCGCGAAGACGATGGCAAAGGCCGCCACACCACTTCGGGGCGTACCTTGTACCGCCTGCCGGGCGGCGGCTGGATTATGGACACACCGGGCATGCGCGAATTGCAATTAACCGATGTGAAAGCAGGAATCGAGACGGTTTTTGCTGATATTCTGGAACTGCAGGGCCAGTGTAAATTCAATGATTGCCAGCATGAGGCGGAACCCGGCTGCGCCGTAATGGCCGCCCTGGACAAAGGCGATCTGGATGCAGAACGCTATGGGCGCTGGAAAAAGCTGGCCGCCGAAGAGGCGTTTAATACCTCAACCCAGATCGGACGGCGGAGCCGGGATCGTAATTTTGGCAAATCGATCAAAAACGCCCTCAAAGCCAAACGAAAACGAGACAAGGAATAGTGAGAAACGACCCGTTTAAAGGACGGGGGCAACCATTGTGACCTAAATGCCCCAATATGCCCCCATGACGAACGCCTTTGCATTGGATATACTGGTGACTGCAAAAGGGGACAGCCATGACAGAGTCTAAAACRGCGGACACCAGCACAGAGGTCATCACGTCCCCGCACCGCGACCCATTTAACAGTGTTGATTATCTGGTGCTGGCCGTCATTGGTGCCATCACGGGCATAGCGTTAAAGCTAATCGTGGATGGGGATGCCATCGCCGAAACGCTGCGCGCGCCTTTCATGGCCTTTATCTTGTCTTTTGCCGCCGGTTTCACGCTGTTATGGCGTCGCCAGTTTTTGCTGACCCGGCTGGTTATGATCCTGGGACAGGCTGCCCTTTTAACCTTTCTAACCTGGTTAAGCCTTACCAGTTCGGCCAATGCCAGCGATGCGCCTCTGGTCTTCTGGGTTGCAATCGGCGGGCCATTGTTGGGGTTTTTACTCACCGCCTTTGCCCGCGCCAGCCTCAGGGAGCGCACGCTTTTCTGGCCCTATAAGGCCTTATGGCAATCGGGGGCGAGCATTCTGGCTGATGCCATTATTGCTGCAGCCGTAGGTATGGCGGCGATTGCCTTTGTCGCGCTCTGGGGGGCGGCGTTTAAATCCTTTGACATGACGTGGGCCGCCAAAGTCACCCACAGCCCTTCATTTCTTCTGCCCCTTGGCGGGGCCGCGGCGGCGCTGGCGGGCGGACTGGCGCGCAGCAATACCCGTTTGGGCGAAGCGGTGCGCAGCATCTTGTTAATCGGGTGCCGGATCGGTCTGCCGCTGGCGGCGCTTTTCTCGCTGGTTTTTACCCTTGGTATTGTCGGCGGCGGTGTGGACAGTCTTGAAAAAGTGCCCCTGACTCCAACGGGTTTATTGCTGGCACTGGCACTCATTTCCGAGCTGATTTTCAATGGAGTCTATCAGGATGGCCATGAAAAGCCGCCGCGCTGGTTGCGCCTCTCCACCTGGCTGGCACTGGCAATATTACCGATCTATACCTTGTCGGCGGCCGCTGCCCTTTGGATGCGGGTGGAAGCTTATGGTCTCACCCCGTCACGCACCATTGCCCTGATCGCGCTGACGCTGACGGCGGCCTATACAATATTACTACTCGCGGGCCTGCTCAGCGAGTTTTTTGCCAGAAAACTGTCCACCTGGATGCCCCCGGTAGCCAAGCTGAACACCGCCATGGCGCTGGTGTGGGTCGCAACCCTGGTGTTGATCCATACGCCGGTGCTGGACCCCATCGCGCTTTCCGCCCGCAATCAGGAAGCCCGGCTGATCAGCGGCAAGGTCATGCCCGCAGATTTTGATTTTGGCTTTTTGAAATTCAAGCTGGGCAAGCCCGGTCAGGCCGTATTATCGCGTCTGGAGGCAGCGGGTGATCCGGATATTCTGGCCGGTATTGCCAAAGCCAAGGCGGCGGAAAATTACTGGGAATATAAACGCACTGATACCGATGCAGACGACAGCAAACCGATACCGATTCCCGATAACACAGATGAAAMAAAAGCGTTTTTGCACATCAATACGCTGCTCACGCCCACCAATATGGTTATGGAAAATGCGGTCTATTTTAATTATGGCGAGCTGGCCTATAGCCATGGCGAGGCCGGCAAAACGGCACTGGACGCTCTTGGCCAATGGGTCGAAGCCTTTGATCCCAAAGAGAACGGGGCGGTACGGATACTCAAAGGCCGGATTGGTCAGGGCATCATTGCCGCCGGGCTGGCAAAAAGCCGCGAAGGCTGGGAAGCTTCCGCACAAATGGCTCGCACCGCTGCCGAAGATTTTAGCAAGCGTGTAGAGCAACAATACGATCTGACCAGACCACTTGGCCGCATGGCCACCGAAGACCGGGCCATGCGTGAATACTTTGAAAAATACACACGCAATCATGATGCTCTGCCCTCTGCCGAGGCCATGTTGACCCTTATGCGAACTAAAACCATGATTGATGAAATGGACGAGCGCCACCTGGCCCGTTTGAAGGGGTTGCTGAACGGCGAGCCGTGGTTTGCCCCCGGCGCCATTGGCCGCGCTGCCGAGCTGGACGCCTGGCTGATTGTTTTGCACGCCAATCATGATCTGGATTTTCAGGAAAAGGTGCTGACCGCCATAGAGCCGCGCGCGCTTTCTGGAAATTTTGATGGCCGCCGCTATGCCCGCCTTTATGACAAGCTGGCCCGGGCGCGCGGCAAGCCGCAGCGTTATGGCACCCAGACCCTGTGCGAAGAAGGGCGCTGGGTCGCCGATGTCACCGAAACACCGGCCGAAGTGGATGCCCGCCGCGCACCCATGGGCCTGCCGCCACTGGCTGAGGCATTGGTGCAGCAAAATGCCCGCTTTGGCGAATGTCATAATTAGGCCCTGGCGCTTGACCGGGCCGCGCGGCATGTTACCCAGCGCATGACTTTTGGAGACCGTCATGACGCAACTGAACGCACTTGCCCTTTCCGCCAAGGCCTGGCCTTTTGAACAAGCCCGCGCTTTGCTCAAACGTCTTGAGCAAATGGAAAAGGTGGGCAAGCCCAAAGACGGCCCCGTGGTGTTTGAAACCGGTTATGGCCCGTCCGGCCTGCCGCATATTGGCACCTTTGGCGAAGTGGTGCGCACCTCTATGGTCCGCCATGCCTTTCACGAGCTGACCAATCATAAAATCCCCACCCGGATGATCTGTGTCTCTGACGATATGGACGGGATGCGTAAAATTCCCGCCAATGTGCCCAATCAGGAAACCCTGGCCACCCATCTGGGCAAGCCTTTGAGCGCCGTGCCGGACCCGTTTTCCGATGAGTATGAAAGCTTCGCGCACCACAATAATGCGCGCCTTCGTGCCTTTCTGGATGGCTTTGGCTTTGAGTATGAATTTCTCTCGGCGACCGAACTTTATAAATCCGGTGTCTATGATGCCATGCTGCGAAAGGCGCTGGAAAAATTTGATGAGATCATGGCGGTGATGCTGCCCTCTTTGGGCGCAGAGCGTCAGGCCACCTACAGCCCGTTTTTGCCCATCTCGCCCAAAACCGGCAAGGTGCTTTATGTGCCGATGAAAAGCGTGGATGCGAAGGCCGGCACCATCACCTTTGATGATGAAGATGGAACCGAAGTGACCATCCCGGTGACCGGCGGGCAGACCAAATTGCAATGGAAGCCCGATTTTGGCATGCGCTGGGCGGCGCTGGGCGTGGATTTTGAAATGTTCGGCAAGGACCATCAGGACAATGCGCCGATCTATTCCAAAATCTGTAAAATTCTGGGGGTGCGCCCACCAACCCAATACGTCTACGAGCTGTTTCTGGACGAAAAAGGCGAAAAAATCTCCAAGTCCAAGGGCAATGGCATTTCGGTGGAAGAATGGCTGGCTTATGCCCCCGCTGAAAGTCTGTCGCTGTATCAGTTTCAAAAGCCCCGGGTGGCCAAAAAGCTGTATTTCGATGTGATCCCCAAAACCGTGGATGAATATCTGCAACATCTGGCCGCCTATCCGGCGCAAGACGAGGCCCAGCAAATGGGCAATCCGGTCTGGCATATCCATGAAGGCGATGTGCCCGAGGTTGATATGCCGGTCACCTTCGCGCTGCTGCTCAATCTGGTCAGTGCCGCCAATGCCGCCGAGAAGGAAACCCTGTGGGGCTTTATTTCGCGCTATGCCCCCGACGCCTCGGCCGATACCCATCCTTTGCTGGATCGTCTGGTTGGCTATGCCATTCGCTATTATCAGGACTTTGTGAAACCGGGTAAAACCTATCGCGCACCCGATGATAAAGAGCGCGCGGCGCTATCCGATCTGGCGGATCGTTTGCGCGAAAACGCCGGTGAAACCGATGCCAAAGAATTGCAAACTCTGGTCTTTGCCGTGGGCAAGGATCATGAATTTGAGCCATTGCGCGCCTGGTTTGGTGCGCTTTACGAAGTTCTGCTGGGCCAGAAACAGGGGCCACGTTTTGGCTCTTTCATTGCCATTTATGGGGTAGAGGAAACCATTTCCCTGATCGAGCGCGCCCTGGCCGGTGATCTGACCACAGGATAAACACAACCTCGTCACAACTACGCGAGGGGCACTGCCTATTTTAACGTATAAGCGCTATAGGGCCATTAACGACAGTTTCGGAGTACACCCATGCGTATTTTTCTGGCCCCCTTCATGGCCCTTGCTCTTTTGGTTCTGGGCAATGTGCATGCCAATGCCAGCACTGCCAAGACCGATAATGTCGCCGCCCAGCTGGAAGCGGACGTTACCACCATCGTGCCGGGCAAGGCCTTTAATGCCGTCCTTAAAATGGACATTCGCAAGCACTGGCACACCTATTGGCTCAATCCTGGCGATGCCGGCGAGCCAACGCGGATCAACTGGACCCTGCCCGAAGGCGTAACCGCTGGCGATATCATCTGGCCAGTGCCCCAGACCATAGCGCTCGGCCCGTTGATCAATTACGGCTATAAGGATGAGGCGGTATATATCGTCCCGATCCAGACCTCGGCGGAGCTGCCCGCCGGGCAGACCTTGAATTTCTCCGCCCATATCACCTGGCTGGTATGCGAAGATATCTGCATCCCCGAGGACGGACAATTTTCTTTCAGTGTACAAACCGGCCCCGCCACCATTGCCAACACGAAATGGCAAAAAATGGCGCAAAAAGCTTTGGCAGAAACCGCCAAACCTGATGCCAGCATAAAAACCGGCGCGACTCTAAAAGGCGAAACCCTGACCTACAGCTTTGCCGGGCCGGGCCTTGGAAAGGCAAAAACCGCTTACTTTTTCCCTGTCGACACCGGCGCAGTGCGCCATGCGGAGCCACAATTATTGTCGCGCGGCACCGATGGCTTCACTCTGTGGACCAAGCCCGGCTTTCGCGCCAAACGGGGCCTGAATGACCCGATAGAGGGCATTTTGACACTGGATGGCAAAGCCATCTCGTTGAGCGTTCAGCCCGGCCCCGCCCCGGCTGAGACCGGTGCGGATACACTGCCCGGTGCCAAGCCCGCCGCCACTGGCCCCGGGGCCTTATTGCAAGCCTTACTGTTTGCCTTTATCGGCGGAGTGATTTTGAACCTGATGCCGTGCGTGTTTCCGGTGCTGTCCATGAAGGCCATGGGCTTTGTGAAGCGCGCCCATGATCATGCCAGTGAAATCCGGCGCCACGGGGTGTTGTTTCTGGTTGGGGTGATGGTTTCCTTCCTTGCCCTTGGCGGTCTTTTGATTGCGCTGAAAGCCTCCGGTCAGCAAATCGGCTGGGGCTTTCAATTGCAATACCCGCCTTTTGTGGCCGCGCTGGCGCTGCTGTTCTTTGTGCTGGGCCTGATGCTGTTGGGCTTTATGCATTTTGGTGGCCGCTTTATGGGCATGGGCAGCGAGCTGGCCAGTTCCGGTGGCAATACGGGCGCGTTTTTCACCGGCGTACTCGCCGTGATTGTCGCCTCACCCTGCACCGCCCCGGCCATGGGCTTTGCACTTGGCTTTACCCTGACCCAGGGCGCGGGCGTTACGCTGGCGATCTTTGCAGCACTGGGCCTTGGTTTTGCCGCGCCGTTTTTCGCCCTCAGCTTTTTTCCATCCCTGTTGCGCCTGCTGCCAAAGCCCGGCCAGTGGATGGTACGTTTTGGCCAATTGATGGCCTTTCCCATGTTTGCCGCCGCCGTCTGGCTGGTCTGGGTGCTGGATGGTCAGGCCGGGTCCATTGGCGTGGCCGCCGTGCTGGCCGCCATGACCCTGATCGCCTTTGCCATCTGGGCTGCCAAGGGGGAACGGGCCGGGAAAATTACCGCCGCCATTGCGGTGCTTGCTACCGTCTGGGTGCTCTGGTCTGGCCTGAACGGCAAGGACACCAAAGGCCTTGAACCACAGGTCTGGAGTCCCACCATTGTGCAAACCCTGCTTGCCAAAGATCATGTGGTGTTTGTAGATTTTACTGCCGACTGGTGCATTACCTGTCAGGTCAATGAGCGCGTTGCGCTTTCCAGCAAAAAAGTTGCCCGCGCCTTTAAAAAAGAAAATGCGGTTTATGTGGTCGCCGACTGGACCAACCGCAATGATGATATCGCCCGCGAGCTGGCCAGACATGGCCGCGCCGGGGTGCCGCTGTATCTGGTTTATCACCCGGGTATAAAAGAGCCGCAAGTGCTACCACAGATCTTGAGCGAAGGCATGGTCATCAACGCCATCAAGCGAGAATAATTCTATGAAACTGGTCGGCCAATACGATTCACCCTATACACGCCGGGTAGCCATTTCCCTGCATATGCTTGGGTTTGGCTTTGAAAATATCCGCCTTTCAGTCTTTGGCGATGCGGCCAAAATGCAGCAAATTAACCCGCTGATTCGCATTCCTGCTTTGACCCTGGATGATGGTGAAGTACTTATCGATTCTGCCGCCATTTTAGACTGGCTGGACGAAACGGTTGGGACAGAACGCGCTCTGATGGCGAACAGCGGCGCGGCAAGACGTAAAATATTACGCATTATAGCTATCGCCACCGGCGCCATAGATAAGGCTATGGGCATCAGTTATGAACGCTACAGACGTCCACCCGAAAAGATGCATCAACCTTGGATCAATCGTTTGAGTGAACAATTGAATGGTGCCTTATCTACTCTTGAAGCCTATCCGTTAACGCCGTGGTTGATGGGTGACCGGTTAACGCAGGCTGATATTACGGTCGCCGCTATGATCGGTTATCTTCAGCTTTATCTTCCTGACTTTTTACCCATTGACCGCTATAGCAACCTGGCTCTGCTATCATGCCGGTGCGAGGCCGAACCTGCCTTTATGGCCTCTTTGCCCACGCCGGAGGACATAGGGGGTAATATTGATGAAGCGCGACAAGCCATAACGCGGCTACAGGGTAGGGTAGCGCGTTAAAGCGCCGCATGGTCAGGCTAGATAGGGTGTGAGAGCATGCGCTCATGCATGGACCGACACATCGTCAAATGCTGATGTTGCTGCGCTTCGCTCTAGCTGCGGCTCTGGCTGCCGCTGCGCTTATTTTATCCACCATCGGGGCCAGTTAAAACCGCCTTATGGCAGGCTTTTGATGGCCTGATCCGGGGTGGCCTGACACTGGCCACCATCGCCATCATGATGGTCGGAAAAGGCGGCCTTGTCCTTTGGGGTGACCTCGCTGGCATCCATGAAAAGCGCGCCCATATCCTTGAGCACCACKGCCTGTTCGCCGGCATTTTTGGCGTGATGCAAGGCCGTCAGGCGCTTTTTTGCATCCTCGGCCATGCCCCGGTAAATACAGCGCAGGTCTCTGGGACCGCCCATGGCATCAATACGCGCGCTGAGCGCGGCGGCGCGTACGCTGAAAGCGGTGATGCGGCGGGCAAACTCGCCAGACAGCGCAAAACCCTCGGGCGGGGCAAAGGGATGCGCGCTGGCATTATTGGCGGCCTGTTCGGCCAGAACCTGCAAGGTCTGCGCCTGCGCATCAAACGACTGAAAGTCGGTAAATATATCGGCGGCACTGGCCAACCCGCCAAAGCCCATAAAGACCAATACCAAAACCGCACCAAAGCGCCTTTGCCGCCGGAAAAACCGCTGCCATTGCCGGTACAGCCCTTGCAATGCACGGCCCGGCGCGCAAAAAGGGCATATGTCTGAAAAAACCATCATAAATACGTTATCCAAACTGGCAGCAACCCCGTCATCTTCATCCCTGATAAGGCTTTTTGATGACGAGCCATCGCGTCTGCAGCGCCTAAGCATTCAGGCCCCCGGGCTATACGCTGATTTTTCAAAACAAAAGGTTGACGAAAAAAGCCTTAATGCGCTTCTCGCCTATGCAGAGGCGCGAAACCTTGGCGGTTTTTTTGCCGCCATGCGCGCTGGCGAAGTGGTCAATCCGACTGAGCATCGCGCCGCCCAGCATATGGCCCTGCGCGCGCCCAAGGGTGAAAACTTCACAGCCCTTGGGACAAACATTTCAGAAACGGTCGCCAATGAACGCGCGCGCATGCGCGCCTTTGCCGATGATATTCGCAATGGCAAACGCCAAGGCGTAACCGGACGCGCCATTCGCACACTGGTGCATATCGGCATTGGCGGATCAGACCTTGGCCCGCGTCTGTTGATGCAGGCGCTAAAACGCTATCACGCGCCGGGCATTGATTTGCGCTTTGCAGCCAATCTGGATGCCGCCGATATTAACGACGCCCTTAGCGGTTGTGATCCCGAAGCCACCTTGGTGATCGTTGTTTCCAAATCTTTCTCAACGGCGGAAACGCTGGCCAATGCCCAGGTGGCGCGGGCCTGGCTGGTGCAGCATCTGGGCGAAGACGCCCCGACGCTGCACATGGCGGCGGTTTCCACCAATCTGGCCGCCACCGCCGATTTTGGCATAACCGATGACAATGTCTTTGCCATGCACGACTGGGTGGGCGGGCGCTATTCGCTCTGGTCCTCGGTGGGGCTTAGCGTCATGGCGGCGCTAAAAGAGGGTGCCTTTGAAGACATGCTGGCCGGGGCGGCCGCCATGGACGCGCACGCTTTGACCACGCCAGTGGCGCAAAACGCGCCGCTGTTATCCGGTCTGATCCAGTTCTGGAACCGTAATTTTCTACACATGCAGTCCCGCGCCATCGTTCCTTATGCGGCGCGGCTGGCCCTGTTGCCATCCTATCTGCAACAACTGATCATGGAATCCAACGGCAAGAGCGTGCGCGCCGATGGCACACCAGCCGATCTGGTGGCCTCGCCGGTGATTTTCGGGGCCGAGGGCACCAATGCCCAGCATGCCTTTTTTCAGCAATTGCATCAGGGACCCGACCCGGCATCCGTGGACTTTATCGGCTTTATTGCCGATCAGGAGCACAACCCCGGCCACCATCACGGCGTGTTGGCCAATATGCTGGCCCAGTCCCGCGCTTTGATGGGTGGCTCGCCAGCGCCAAAGGATGCGCCCCATAAAAACTTTACCGGCAATCGCCCTTCGACCACTTTGCTGATGGATGCGCTTTCGCCTTTCTCGCTGGGGGCACTGCTGGCCTTTTACGAACACGAAACGGTTACACAGGCGGTGCTGTGCGGTATCAACCCGTTTGATCAATGGGGGGTGGAATTGGGCAAGCATGTGGCGCTGGAGGTGCTAAGCCATCTTGAGAAAAACACCACACAGGGTATGGACGCTTCCACAGCAGCACTGATAAAACGGATCACCCACCCCCGATGAGTAAAAAAGTGAAAAATTTTCGCCCCAAAGCCCGTCGCCCCAAAGGGTTTGAAGATCGCTYTGGGGCGCTGGCCAATRCGGAAAACGCGCTGATTGCMGCCGCCGCCGGGGTTTATCACGCCCACGGCTTTGAGGCGCTTTCCACCTCGTCGCTGGAATATGCAGACTGTCTGGGCAAGTTTTTGCCCGATGATGATCGCCCCAATGAAGGGGTGTTTGCGCTACCTGATGATGATGATCAGTGGATGGCTCTGCGCTATGACCTGACCGCGCCTTTGGCACGTTTTGTTGCCGAGAATTATGACCCGCTACCCAAGCCCTTGCGCCGCTTTGCAGTGGGGCCGGTCTGGCGCAATGAAAAACCGGGGCCGGGGCGGTTTCGCGAATTTATACAGGTCGATGCCGACACCGTGGGCGCCCCCGGACCAGCGGCAGATGCGGAAATGATCATGCTGGCCGCTGATGTGATGGATGCGGCGGGGCTGGCACGCGGTGAATATGTAATCCGTATCAATAATCGTAAACTGCTGGACGCAATATTGGGCGGTATTGGCGTGCCGGAAACCGATGAAGGTGCGGTGCAACGCCTGCGGGTATTGCGCGCCATCGACAAGCTGGACCGCCTTGGTCCGGATGCCGTGGCCTACCTTCTGGGCAAAGGCCGCAAGGATGAGTCTGGTGACTTTACCCAAGGCGCCGGTCTGGATGCCAAAGGCATAGAGGCCGTATTGGCCTTTACCCGTGCCGGTGCCGATACACTGGACAAGACTTTTACTGCCCTTGATCCCCTGATGGGGGTATCGGGCATTGGCAAGGATGGCCTGGACGAGCTGCGCGCCATTGCCGATCTGTTGCAGGCCGCCGGTTATGACGATGGGCGCGCCATGATTGACCCCTCCATTGTGCGCGGACTTGGCTATTATACCGGGCCGGTATTTGAGGCCGATTTACGCATTGAAACGGTGAACGACAAGGGCGAGCCGGCGCGCTTTGGCTCGGCCGGCGGCGGCGGGCGTTATGACGATTTGATTGCCCGCTTTCGTGGCCAGCCTGTGCCGGCCACCGGCTTTTCCTTTGGGGTATCGCGCTTTGCTGCCGCTTTGCACGCTCTTGGCCGCCTTGGCGGCGAGGCCAGTGGCCCGGTCGTGGTGCTCGCGCTGGAGGCGGATCAGATGGCCAGCTATTTTGCCATAGCGTCCGAATTACGCGCCGCCGGGATCCGCACCGAAGTTTATATGGGCGGCAGCGGCATGAAGGCGCAAATGAAATATGCCGACAAGCGCAGCGCTCCTGCCGTGGTTATCGTGGGCGAGGATGAGCGCGCCATAGGCGAGGTCACGGTGAAAAACCTGGTGCTGGGCCAGCAAATGTCCGGGCAGATCAAGGACAATAAAGAATGGCGCGAGGGGCGCCCGGCGCAAACCAGTGGCCCTCGGGCTTCTTTGGTGGCGCTGGTACATGACGCCGTGCAAAATGATCAATAACGGCCAGAGCCTTGACTCTCTGCGCCTGACCGCCAAAGATGCAAGCAGATGAAGCGCTTGGCGTTTCATTCGGCGTTTTCGGGGAGGAAACGCCCCTCATTGACCGACCTAAAAAGGGCTGGTGCATTGCGCGCCAGCCCTCTTTTTTGATCCCGGTCAAAAGTGCGTCTCAATGGATCATGATGAATGGCCAGTTCAGTTTTACCTGAAAATGCGCTAGGCTTCATTATGCGTGCTCTTCTGATCAGTTTCGGACTTTTCCTGTTGCTGGCGGCGTGTGTCCCTACACCGGACGTGCGGCCTGCCGCTGCACCAAAAGGCGCGTACACACTCGATAAAAATCATGCCAGCCTGATTTTACGTCTTAGCCATAGCGGTGGACTTTCCATGTTTACGGCCCGATTTGATGATTTTGATGCGTCGCTTGATTTTGATCCGGATACCCCTGAAAACAGCCAACTCAGCGTGGTGATTGAAGCGGCCTCGATCAATACCGGCATGGCTGATTTTGACCACAAACTGGCGGGCACTCGAAACCTGCTGGACGCCAAAGCCTATCCACAAATCCTCTTTACCTCCTCAACCATCACCCGTACCGGGCCGCAAGATGGTGCGGTGACCGGTATTTTGACCTTGCGCGGCGTGTCACAACCGATCACACTCAACGTACACTTTAATGGCGGTGCGCGCGATCCCTTACGCGGCGCACAGGTGCTTGGATTTTCTGCCGATGGTCATTTTTCCCGCAGTGCCTTTGGGGCAAATGCCTGGTCTGCATTTGGGGTTGGCGATGAAATTATTGTGCATATCGAGGCAGAGTTTCTAAAAACATGAAATCCCCCACGTACAGCCCCGCAAAAGGAAAATAACATGAAAACCCTGATTCTGGCGGCCAGCCTGTCACTTGCCGGGCCCGGCCTGGCCCTGGCCGCCCACACCCCGGCCCCGACCATGTCTTCGGTGTTCGACGGCACCTATGAAATGGATAAAACCCATGCCAGCCTGACCTGGAAAGTACAGCATATGGGGCTGGCCTATTATACCGCCCGCTTTACCGATTTTGATATTGATTTAAACTTTAATGCGGCGCACCCGGAAAAAAGCACCCTTAGCGCCGTGATTAATCCGGCATCGGTTCGCACCGATTACCCCTATCCGGAAAAAGAGGATTTCGACAAGGTGCTGGCCAGCGATGCGAAATGGTTTAACGCCGGGGCGTTCCCAAAGATTACCTTTACTGCCACCGGCATTACCCTGACCGGAAATCACACTGGGACCGTCACCGGAGATTTGAACTTTCTGGGCGTGAGCAGACCCGTCACTCTGGACGTGACTCTGGCTGGCAGCCATGAAAAGCGCCCTTTTGCCGGCGTTCCCACCCTGGGATTTTCCGCCAAAACCATTATCAAACGATCTGATTGGGGATTTAACACCTATGCCCCCAAAATTGTTGGTGATGATGTTCAGATCATCATCGAAGCCGAGTTTATTAAACCAAAGGATTAAGAAATATGGAGCGTTATAGTCGCATCGCCATCACCCTGCACTGGCTGATCGCCGGATTTATTATTGCCCTGGTTCCGGTGGGCCTGTTCATGGAGGACACGCCAAAGGCCATACAAGTCACCGTTTATCAGATGCACAAAAGCTTTGGCCTGATGGTTTTGTTTTTATCACTGGCCAGTGTTGGCTGGCGTTTGCTGAACCCGCCGCCACCATTGCCGACAACCATGAAACCCTGGGAAAAAATTTTAGCGAAAGTCACCCATATTACATTCTTTGTACTCATCTTAGCCATTCCCTTGTCGGGTTGGATGATGGTGTCGGCTTCGCCCAAAAATATCCCCACCATGTTTCTGACTCTGTTTAACTGGCCCCATATCTGGTTTCTGGCGCAAATGGCCGTAGAGCAGAAAAAGGCCATTGTCGGAGACCTGCACGAAGTGCATGAAATTTTGGCCTTTGGCACGATGGGGCTACTGGTCTTGCATATCGGCGCTGCGTTAAAGCACCAGTATATGGACAAAGATAATGCAATGGCGCGCATGCTGCCCAAATTGGGCGGGACAAATCCGCCAACGCGAAAACCTCGGGGAACCTTGCTGGTATTTGGCGGTACAGCATTATTATTTGTGCTGATCGCGCTTCTGGGAAATACGGCAGGCAATGCAGCCCCGGTGCCTGCGGCCAGCATGACCGGGGAGCAAAGCGGTAACTGGGTCGTCGATCCGGCCACCAGTTCGCTGAGCTTTGCCTTTAATCATGCAGGCAATTCCGTAGAGGGGAAATTTGTGCGCTGGAATGCGGACATCTCTCTGGACCCGGCGGATTTGCGCGAAGCGCACATCACGGCCATTATTGACCTTGGCTCAGCGCATACCGGTGATGCCACTTATGATGGTGCCCTGCCCGAGGCCGACTGGTTTGATATTGCCACCAACAATACCGCAATGTTTAAAAGCCAGGATATTCGCGCCATTCAAAACGGCAGTTATGTCGTTGATGGCCGGTTGAGCCTGCGCGGGCTGAGCCTGCCGGTATCCTTTCCCTTCGAGTTGCAGATCACCGGGGACAGTGCCCATGCCGAAGGCACTGCCGTGCTGGACCGGCTGGATTTCGGCATTGGTGCCAATGCCGATCCCAGCGCCGAATATGTGGAACGGGCCGTGCAGGTCAAACTGTCCCTGAACGCAACACGGCGCAAAGCCTCTTGAGGCGATGCCCGCAAGCCGCTCTAATGCGCCGGTGATGGCCATACACCAATCTCTTGCCAATACCTTGCCCGACGCCATGACCGCCCTTCGCGATGGTGAACTGATCATTGTGCCCACCGAAACCGTTTATGGACTGGCCGCCGATGCCAGTAATGCTGCCGCCATAGAGCGGCTTTATGCCTTAAAACAGCGCCCGCTGAGCCAGCCCTTCAGCCTGCTGGTTGCTGATCTCTCCATGGCCATGCGCTATGGTATTTTTGATGATCGCGCCCGCGCTCTGGCCAAGGCATTCTGGCCGGGGCCGTTTACCCTGATTGTTCCCCTCAAAACGGATGCCCCCTTGTGTCCCGTGGTACAGGCAAGTGGGAAAACCGTTGGGCTGCGTGTGCCAGACCACCAAAACACCCGCGCCCTGATTGCGCAATTTGATGGCGCGCTGGCCGCCCCCAGCGCCAATCGCACCGGGGCACCCGCCCCCACGAAGGGCAAAGACATTGCGCCATTTATTCGTGCTGGTGCGGCCATCTGTCTTGATGATGGCCCGTGTCAGCACGGCATTGCCTCTACTTTGGTGGATATCAGCGGTGATAACCTGAAAATTCTGCGGCAGGGCAGCTTGACCAGAGACAACATCATGGAAGCCCTCCCGCGCCCATGACCTTGCCCGCGCATCATATTGACTACCTTAAATCCATGCTTGGCCCCAAGGGCTGGAAAGACAGCGATGATGAACTGTCTCCCTTTTTGCACGAATGGCGCGATCGCTGGGAAGGTAAAACGCCGCTATTGGCATTACCGCAAAGTACGGAACAATGCGCAAAACTTGTGGCCTATTGTGCCGCCCATCACATTGCCATCACGCCCCAGGGCGGCAATACAGGCCTCGTTGGCGCGCAAATTCCACAGGGCGAAATGCTCGTCTCCACGCAACACCTGAACCATGTGCGCGATCTGAACAGGCAAAACGCTACCCTCACGGTCGAGGCCGGGGTGACGCTTGGTGCGGCCAAGGCGGCGGCCAAAAAGGCGGGCCTKCTTTTYCCYCTCTCCATYGCYAGCSAARGCRSSGCSAGCATAGGCGGCGTGCTRTCCACCAATGCCGGCGGCATGGAGGTGCTGCGCTATGGCACMGCGCGTGATCTGTGCCTGGGACTGGAGGTCATYACCYCCAAAGGCGAARTSCTGAGCACCCTGAARGGCCTGCGTAAAGATAATAGCGGCTATGACCTGAAACAGCTTTTTATCGGCGCGGAGGGCACACTGGGCATCATCACTGCKGCGGTATTAAAGCTATATCCTGCGCCGCCCATACGACGCACGATCTGGTGCGCRCTGGATGRCGTTAARGACGCCATAGAGCTSTTGGCATACTTGCGMGCCCGTTATGGTGACGGCCTTGGCAAGTTCGAGCTGATCAGCCAGATCGCCGTCGACTATGCCCTGAAAAATATCCCCGGCACCCGTGCACCATTGCCCGGGTCAAGCCCCTGGCATGTGTTGGTCGAGTTTGGGTTTTTCACAGCACCCGAGGGCGATAACGCTCTGGAAACCATCCTTGATGAAGCCATGCAAAACGGCCTGATCAGCAATGCCGCCATTGCCCAGTCGGACACCCAGGCAGAGGATTTCCTGCACCTGCGCGAATCTCTATCCGCAGCGCAAAAGGGCGAAGGGCTGACCCTGAAACATGATATTTCCGTACCCGTATCGGCCATGGCGAGCTTTATTAAAACGGCCTCAAAGGAGGCAGAGCGCCTCGCCCCTGATTGCCGCATCTTTGCCTTTGGCCATGTAGGCGATGGCAATGTACATTTTAATATCCTGCAACCGCGCGCCATGAGCCGTGATCAATTTTTGGCCCTCGCCCCCGCCATTACCTCCATGATTTACGACCATACCCTGGCCCTTGGCGGCTCTATATCGGCCGAACATGGCATCGGTATTCTAAAAAAAGAGCCGCTTCGCACCCAAAAAAGTAGCGTGGAAATGGACATGATGCGCAGCATCAAAACCGCGCTGGACCCGGATAATATTATGAACCCGCGCGTGCTATTTTAGTTACTTCGCCGAGCCAAAGCGTTCGGCGATTTTTTTATCAAGAAAATTGCGGCAATCCCGATAGGCCTGAATACGCAGATCTCGCGGTCCAAACATTTCGTCTGTGGGGTTGGGGGTGTCCCAAAACTCCAGCGCCACGGTACTGTCTTTGAGAAAACCCTGCGCATTTTCTTCAGCGTCCCTGGTCAATACAATCACCAGATCAAAGGCGGATGGGCTCAGGTCGGAAAAACTTTTGGGTTCATGATCGGCCAGATCCACGCCCCATTCCTCCATCACCTGCACCATAAAGGGGTCCAGATAGCCTTCATATACGCCGCACGAATCGGCACCGATGGCGGTGCCAAAGCGCCGCCGCAACAGCGCCGCCGCCATGGGCGAGCGTATGGAATTCATGGTGCAGGAAAACAGCACGGCATTGGGTTTTGACTTCTTGCTCATAAGGCGGACCTCTAGTTTCTTACGTGCAGGGCGCTGATTAGCGTAAAAAGCCTGCGCGCCGTATCAAAATCCATTTCCACYTTGTCCTTTAATCGCTCTTCCAGCAATTCAGAGCCTTCATTGTGGATGCCCCGGCGGCCCATATCAATGGCTTCGATCTGAGCCGGAGCGGCGGTGCGAATGGCATCATAATAACTTTCGCAGATCATGAAATAATCGCGCACAATGCGCCGAAACGGGGTCAGTGATAAAATCAGGCGGCGCACCGGCGGACCATCCAGCACGGCAATATCAAATACCAGCCTGCGATCCACAATCGACAGATCCACCATATAAGGCCCATCAGGCGCACCAACGGGGCGAAAAGTGTTTTCTTCCAGCAGATCAAAGATGGCCACCCGGCGTTCGTGCTCTGAATCCGCCGATAAAGCTGACAGGGATCGCTCGTCCAATTGCAATTTGGCTATGCGGTCCTTGCGTGTCGGCTCAGTCATCGCCGTCATGGTCCGGCATACGCCGGGTTCCCCAGGTTTTGCTGACATCAGCCAAAGTGACGTCTATGCATTCCACATCCAGTGCGATCAGACCGCCGCCGGCCAGAAAAATGTTTAACGTTCCGGCCGGGGGATGATCCTTGTCGGGGGTAAATTCCAGCGACAGAACATCCACCACCGCATCCGGATTACCCCGGTTGAGATTTTGCGTACGCACGGCATTCACACCCTCGATCATCAAACCCGAACGCACGCGGGAGGGCTGTTTGCCCTCACTAACCACTTCCCAGCGAAATCGGTTAAGCCCAATGGTGAAACGCCTTGCGCCCGCTTCGCGCTGCAGGTCACGGACCCGGGCAATGCCATCCTGTACCAATGCCGATACCACCAGAAGATCATCCGCACTGGCTGCCATTAATTGCATATTCTGTCTCTCCGGGTCGCAAACCGATTTGCGCTGCTCCAGTGTTAGGTCATTGACCATTAGCGGGCAATGGCTGCCGTCCCAAGATCTCAGGATTTACGCCGCGCCTTGAAAAACGTCTTTAACAGCGCCGCGCCGTCATCGGCCAGAATACCTGCCGTCACTTCGGGTTGCCAATGGCAAGTCGACTGGTCAAAAAAACGAGTGCCGGATATGACCGCCCCGCCTTTTGGATCGCTGGCCCCAAAAATGAGACGTTCAATACGCGCATGGGCAATCGCCCCGGCGCACATGGCGCACGGCTCCAGCGTCACATAGAGCCATAAGCCCCCAAGACGATAATTGCCAAGAGTGCTGGCGGCAGCTCGGATGGCGCTGATCTCGGCATGCGCGGTGGGATCATGGCTGGCAATGGGGGCATTGGCGGCCTCGGCAATGATGGTTTTGGCGCGCGGATCATAGATCAGCGCCCCCACGGGCACTTCGCCAGCCGCACTTGCCCCTTGCGCAAGCTGTAAGGCGCGTGACATTAAGCGCAGATCAAGTTTCGCGAGTTCCATATCTATTGATCCGATGTCACAGAAGGGCCGTCAAGTGAACGCCAAGCCACAAAACACCGATAAAATGCGCATTGCCAAATATATTGCCCGCGCTGGTGTGGCCTCGCGCCGCGAAGCCGAACGCCTGATCGAGGCAGGCCGGGTCAGCGTCAATGCCATAGTACTGACCACTCCGGCCTTTCTGGTCGATGGATCTGAGAACATTCGCGTCGATGGCGAAATGGTGGGCGCACCGCCCGCGCCGCGCCTGTGGCGCTATCATAAACCGCTGGGCCTGATTACCAGCCACAAGGACGAACAGGACCGGCCCACGGTGTTTGAACGCCTGCCTGACACCATGCCCCGGGTGATCTCGGTCGGACGGCTGGATCTGAATTCCGAAGGCTTGTTATTGCTGACCAATGATGGGACGCTGGCCCGCACGCTGGAATTGCCCAAAACCGGCTGGACCCGGCGATACCGGGTGCGCGCCTGGGGTCGGGTAACGCAGAACCAACTGGACCGCCTGAAAAAAGGCGTGATGCTGGACGGGCGGCGCAGCGGCCCCATTGAGGCCAAGATAGAGAGCGTAAAAGGCGATAATGCATGGATCGAAGTGCGCCTGAAAGAAGGCCGCAACCGCGAAGTGCGCCGGGCACTTGAATCTCTGAATTTAAAGGTCAACCGGCTGATCCGTATCTCCTATGGTCCGTTTATTCTGGGCAATCTGGCGCGCGGTGCGGTGGATGAAGTGCGGCCCAAGCAATTGCGCGAGCAATTGGGCGGCATGCTGCCGAAAACAAAGTAATGCGCATTAGCGGCGGAGAATATCGGGGCCGTGTGCTGGCGACACCGCCGGGCAAAAACACCCGGCCCACGGCGGGACGTACCCGCGAATCTGTTTTTAATATTCTGGATCATAATGACTGGTGCACGCTGTCTGGTGCCCGGGTGATTGACCTTTTTGCCGGCTCGGGCGCTTTGGGCTTTGATGCCCTTTCGCGGGGGGCGCAATTTTGCCTGTTTGTGGAAACCGATGCCGCCGCGCGCGGCACCATTCGCGATAATATCGAAAGCCTTGGTCTTTTTGGCCAAACCCGCATTCATCGGCGCGACGCCACTGATTTGGGCAAGAAACCGGCCCCACTGGGCGAGCCTTTTGATCTGGTGTTTCTCGACCCGCCTTATCATAAAGGCCTTGGGGAAAAAGCGCTGGCTGAACTGATCAAAGGGGGCTGGCTCGCCGAAAACACACTGGCGGTTTGTGAATGCGCCGCCGATGAAGAGCCGCAAACGCCCGGCTGGGAAACCCTGGACGAGCGCACCTATGGAGCCGCCCGGGTTTTGTTCTTGCGCAAAACCTGACGCTATTAAAAACCTGAAAATTCACTAGAATTACCATGGAAATCACAGGGGGGAAAAATGAACACTCAGGATCTACTGAACGCCGAAGCCATTAGCGCCTTATGGCAGCGCGCCATTGATGCGGGCACCAGTGTGGCGCTGGCTGGTTTGATTTTTATCGTCGGCATGATGGTGGCGGGTACCGTGCGCCGCGCGGTGCGTGGCTCAGCCGACAAGAGCAAACGTATTGATAATACGCTGGCTAATTTTTTCTCATCTATTGCCTATTACGGTATTATGGCGGTTGTCCTGATCGCCGTGCTGAACCGTTTTGGCGTGGAGACGACCTCATTGGTTGCCGCCCTTGGTGCGGCCACGCTGGCGATTGGTCTGGCTTTGCAAGGCACGCTCTCTAATCTCGCCGCCGGGGTAATGATCATTTTCTTTCGGCCGTATTCCCTGGGTGATTTTGTCGAGATTGCCGGACAGGCCGGGTCGGTAAAAGACATCAACCTTTTTACCACCGTGCTTTCCACTGGTGACAATAAACGCATCATTGTTCCAAACGGCAGCGCCTGGGGCGATGTCATCACCAATTATTCAGTGAACGGCACACGGCGGGTGGATTTTACTTTTTCCATTGATTATGGCGACGATATCGGCACGGCCATGAACATTATTCAGGACACCTTGCGCGCCGATGCCCGCGTGCACAAAGACCCGGACATTTTCACAGGCGTCGCCGCCCATGGTGGCTCGTCGGTTGATATTGTCACCAAGGTCTGGTGCGATGCGGGCGATTATTGGGGCATTTATCATGACGCCATGAAAAACGTCAAAGAAGCCTTTGACGCCAAAGGCATTTCCATCCCCTACCCGCATCAGGTCAATATCAACCGCAAGGGCTAGATCGCCCCTTACATCCGCTCGGGCGTATCCAGACCCAATAGGCCAAGGGCGGTTTCAAGCTGGCGCAGGGTCAGGGCGGCCAGGGACAAGCGCGAGGCGCGGATGGCATCGTCTTTTTCGGGCAGGATCGGGCAGGCCGCATAAAAGCGTGAAAAGGCCTGGGCCAGCTCGAATACATGCTCGCACAAAATGTGCGGCGCGCGTTTGGCCCAGGCGCCGTGAACCGCGCTATCAAAGCCATCCAGCGCCAGAACCAGCGCCTTTTCTTCGGCGCTTTTGGGCAAGATTTTACCGCCTGCAAGGCCTTTACCCACGGCTTTGCGCAAAATGGATTTGATCCGCACGGCGGCATACAAAAGATACGGCCCGGTTTTGCCCTCAAAGGCGGTAAAGCGGTCCATATCAAACACATAATTGGTCAGTCGTTGATTGCGCAGATCGGCAAATTTGATCGCCGCGAGGCCGACCATACGGGCCACATCGCTGCGGGCCGCTTCGTCCATATCCTGCCCGATGCCGGCCTCGTCCATGCGCGCACGGGCCGCAGAACGGGCCATTTTCATAAGATCAGAGAGGCGCATCACGCCGCCTTCGCGGGTCTTGAACGGCTTGCCATCCTTGCCATTGACCGTGCCAAAACCGATATGTTCCAGACGATCTTCGGCCATCAGGCCGGCTTTGTCGGCGGCGCGAAACACCTGTTCAAAATGCTGGCTCTGGCGCTGGTCCACCACATAGAGAGTGCGGTCCGGGCTGATGTTTTGATTGCGGTCCACAATGGTCGCGAGATCCGTGGTCCCATAAAGCGCCGAGCCTTCGGAAGAGACCAGGATCAGCGGCGGCTGTTCCTTTTTGTCGTCTGCGCGTGCCACCCGAATGATCAGCGCGCCCTGGCTTTTTTCGGTCACGCCGCGCGCCTTGAAATCGTCGATCATCGACGGGATCAGGTGGTTCACATCCGACTCGCCCTTCCACAGATCAAAATGCACCCCCAGAGCGTTAAAATCATGTTCCAGTGCGGTGCGCGAAACCGCAATGAAGTGGCGCAACAGCACCAGATAACCCTCGCGTCCGGCCTGCAGCTCTGCGGTGGCCTTGCGCGAACGCTTCATGCGCGCCTTATCGGCTTTGGCGGCGGCGGCGGCCTCTGGGTACAGGCGCGACAGATCATCAATGTTAACGGGTGGCTCATCTGGCCAGAGACCGGCGAAGTCCTTGTCAAAATAACAAAGCTCCGGCTGTTCATCCTGTAACTGGGTGATCAAATGGCCCATTTGCAGGCCCCAATCGCCCAGATGAATATCGCTAATCACCTCATGGCCGACAAAGCGCCCCAGACGTTGCAAGGCATCGCCGATAACGGACGAGCGCAAATGGCCCACATGCATGGGCTTGGCCACATTGGGGCCGCCAAAATCAATCACCAGCTTTTCCGGCGCTGGCGACTTCGCCGCGCCGGTGCGCAGGTCGGCCATCAGGGCATTGGCCTGATCCTCATAGGCCGCATCAGAGGGGGTTATGTTTAAAAACCCTGGCCCGGCAATGCTGGTACTGGCAATCAGTGGATCGCTCTCCAGATCGGTGGCAATCAGGGCGGCAATATCGCGCGGGCTTTTTTTGGCCAACTTTGCCGCCGCCAGTGCGCCATTACACTGAAACGGTGCCAGATCTGGACGATCAGAGCCTTGTACCTGTCCCAGATATTCGGGCAGGTCATGGGCGGCAAAGGCCGTCCCAAGACGGGTGCTGAGCTGTTGTGCAAGTGCAGCCATGGATCAGAACTCTTTGCCTTAATTAACCCGGAACCGTTTGCCGGAGCGGGAAAATTCCAGCTCTTCCGGTGTAAGTTCCAGTCCAACAATGATTTCAAAGTTGGTACCCGAGGTGTTTTCCTTGGCCCGCGGAATTACGATTCTACCGAACCTTTCAGTGCGCCTGACAATCGGCTGACCGGGTTTGAAATGTACATTTACTGAAAATATCTGCTTGTCGATTACTGCCAGATTTTTTCTCACTACCGCGACAAAGTATTTGTATTCCTTGGTGTCTCCAACCGCCGCCGGTCCGCGTCCAAAAGCCATGTCTATTTTCAAATCAGCCGTCAGGGGGCGGGTACCGGAATATTTACAGAAAGACCGCGTGCCCAGTACTTCGGCGGTAAATCCAACATTATCATATTTATCTGCACCATGGATTTCGACCTTGCGTGCCGCATCCCACAAGACCAGCGCCGCCGGGCACGGTCCAATATTTTTCTTTTTTTCAAAGACACCACTAACCGTCTTGCAACCGGAAAGGAAAAGCGGAAGGGCTAGGAGAAGCAGAAGCTTTTGTGATCGTGACATGAATGGTAAATCTTCCCATATGGTTAGGGTCTGGACCTAACTCTGACCGTTGACCAGAGCGCAGAGTTTGATAGACCGTCGCGACGCCAACGGCAACGAAAGATATCTGCAATTCATGCCCGATACAGACGCACGCCTGACTTCCCATCGGCCTCTAACCATCCTTCTGGCAGCCCCAAGAGGGTTTTGCGCCGGTGTTGACAGGGCCATCCAGATCGTGGAGCGGGCCATCGAAAAATTTGGTGCCCCGGTCTATGTGCGTCATGAAATTGTCCATAATCGACATGTGGTCGAACATCTGGAACGTCTGGGAGCCGTCTTCATTGATGAGCTGGATGAATGCCCGGGTGACCGCCCAGTGGTATTTTCCGCCCATGGTGTACCCAAATCCGTACCCCGGGAGGCGATACGCCGCCATCTGATTTATGTAGATGCCACCTGCCCGCTGGTGTCCAAAGTGCATGTGGAGGCCGAACGCCATCACAGTACCGGACGGCATGTGCTTCTGATCGGGCACCGGGGCCACCCCGAAGTGATCGGCACCATGGGACAATTACCCAAGGGCGCGGTAACCTTGATTGAAACCTGCGATGATGTGATCGCCTTTGCACCCGATGATGCGGCCAAATTGGCCTTCGTCACCCAAACCACTCTTAGCGTAGACGATACAGCCGATATTGTTGCCGCCCTTAAAAAGCGCTTTGCCGATATCGCCGCACCGCATCGTGAAGACATTTGCTATGCCACCACCAACCGGCAAACGGCGGTAAAGGCCATCGCCCCAAAATGCGAGCTGGTGCTGGTTATTGGCGCGCCAAATTCCTCCAATTCCATGCGCCTGGTCGAAGTGGCGCTCCGTGCCGGGGCGGCCCAGGCTCGCCTGATCGAAAGCGCCGACGATGTTTCTCCGGCCTGGTTGGATGACGTTTGCACGCTTGGAATTTCCGCTGGGGCCTCGGCCCCGGAAAACCTGGTCACGGATCTGTTGGAATCCCTGAAAAAACGCTTTGATGTTACTGTTAAAAACCAGGTAACGGCCCGCGAGGACGTGGTCTTTAAACTGCCCCATGTGTTACGTTTCACCAAAGGCGAACAGATCCCGCAAGGAGAGAATACGTGAGCATCGACCCCATGGGCGAAACGGTCTGGTTTATCAAGGTCAAAGAGACCGTTTACGGGCCATATAACGAAGAGCAAATGCATGTTTTTACCCGTGAGGGCCGCCTGAACAGCCGCTCACGGATCAGTCAGGACAAAAACGGTCCTTTTCATGCCGCCGGCGAGGATAATGTTTTTGCATCCCTTTTGCCAAAAACCGGCCAGCAGAATACTGAGCAAACGGCATCATCAAAGGCCTGCCGGTTTGTGGTCTTTGCCAGGGTCGGCGAAATTTCCCGCCCGGCCTTTATAGAAGTGATCAGCAATTTTGGCATTGCCATCGAAGCCATGCCCGATGTCTGGTTGCTGAGCGCCCGCGCCAGCACCGCCACTTTGCGCAATGCCATGTCTCAGGTATTGAGAGCCGAGGATTCCCTTTTTATTGCCGACGCCACCAAGGGTAGCTCGGCCTGGTTTAATGTGGGGCAAGACACGGACAAACGTATTCGCCAGTTCTGGCAGGAAAGTGAATGACCAAGGCCCATAACGCCCCCTTTATCATGCATTTTCTGGGGGCGCTTCTGGTGTCCTATGGACTGTCAGTGGCTTTCTGGTTGGGGTTGGGCGTTTTTAATCTGATGGGGTTTGTTTTTGTTTCAGCCCTGGCCGCCGCTTTGGGGGTCTTTGCCGGGTGGTTTATGGGCAAACACCTGTGGGTTACCGTATTGGCGACTCTGCTATGCCGTCTTGGCCTTTATATGTTGATGATGCGTAGTCTATAGCGCTTTCTTCAGACTCGCCGCATAGCGTTTCCAGTTTTGTACATAATGCTCGGCTGAGGCCTTTAGCATAGCAATATCATCATCACCCAAAGTGCGCACCACCCGGGCCGGCGTGCCCACGATCAGGGAATTATCAGGAAACTCCTTACCCTCAGTGACAAGCGCATGGGCGCCCACCAGCGAATTTTTACCAATGCGTGCGCCATTCAGTACCGTCGCTCCAATACCGATCAGGGTGGTATTACCGATGGTACAGCCATGCAGCATGGCCATATGCCCGATGGTCACATCATCGCCGATGCTCAGGGGAAACCCTATATCGGTATGCAGCACGCTGCCGTCCTGAACATTGGAGCGCTCACCAATGCTGATCAGTTCATTATCGCCGCGCGCCACCACATTAAACCAGATCGAAGCTTCGGTCTTCAGCTCAACCTTGCCAATCAAATTGGCATTAGGGGCCACCCAGTATTGCCCTTTGGGCGGAATGATGGCCGATATGCCATCCAGTTCAAAAATCGCCATACTCATCTCTCATCTGTTGGCCGTGCATAAACGGCGACATTCAGCATTGCAAGAAATGTCCTGTCTCCAAATTGGTTCGTCCGGAGGATTCACCCTGCGACGGACTCAGGATGAGGAGGAGTTTTCCACTCCTGTCATTGCCCGGTTTATCCGGGTGCGGGACAAAACAAATACTATACCCCACCTGTGCCGGTGTGGGATAAACCTGCAATACCCCCACACCCCCTACACTGCGTGTCATCCGGGCCCCGAGCCGGGACCCATAGGGTATTCCCAGTGACATAGGCATATAGAATGGATCCTCCGATCAAGTCGGAGGATGACAAGAAGAAAGAAGCGGCCAAGGTTATCCTCAGCATAACGAATCCAAGGGTTCATAAGGGGTAACCCCTACCCCTCAGAAAACCCTGCTTTACCCCTTATTGCCCCCTAAAATTGACTGAACGGCCCCTAAAACGTCCCTTGAATACTCCTTTTTACCCCTTTTGATCCCTCACGATTTCGGGGATAAAACGAACCTGTCCCTCATGGGAAAAGACCCGTTAAAATGGTGCAATTTAGCCTGAGACCAAAAGGGCCTGCACACAGGATTTTGCCCCTTTGCGCCAGTCCGGCATGGTAATACCAAAGCGTTCATGGGCCTTGTCACATTGCAGGCAGGAATTGGCTGGTCGCGGGGCGGGCGTTGGGTAATCCGCGCTGGGAATTGGCGTTACCCTGGCGTTTGGGCCACCAAGAGCCGCAGAAACCGCAAACACTTCCTCGGCAAAATCCGCCCAGCTTGTGCGTCCGGTGCCAGCCAGGTGATAGATGCCCCAGTCCGAAAAACCAGCCGTGTTGAGGATGCGTTCTGCCATGTGCAAAAGTGCATGTGCCAGATGCGGCGCATAGGTGGGATTGCCAAACTGGTCAGCAACCACGCGGATATCATCGCGATCGCGCGCCAGATGCAGCATGGTTTTGACAAAGTTTTTGCCAATGGGGCTGTGCACCCAGGCGGTACGGGCAATGATGTGGCGTGGATTATGCTGGCGAACCGCCTGCTCTCCGGCAAGTTTGGTACGCCCATATACCCCCAAAGGAGATGGCACATCGTCTTCCTGATAGGGCGTTATACTGGTGCCATCAAAAACATAGTCGGTGGAGATATGGATCAGCGGCACGTCCCGCTCTGCACATAAACCGGCCAGCGTAGCCGGRCCGGTTGTGTTYAGCGCCAGCGCKGCCACCTTGTCCGTTTGCGCGGCATCCACCGCCGTATAGGCCGCCGCATTGATGACCARAGCAGGTCGATACTGCTCCAGTGCTGCCTTTACGCTGTCTGCATTGGTAATATCTGCCTCTTGGTGGCCAAGGGCCGTGATATGATCACCACCGGCCTCCACCAGCGCCCGGGCCAGCTGTCCTGAGCGGCCAATGACCAATAATGATGGCTGAGGGCTCATTGGTTTTCTGGTGAGTATTCAAAAAAGGCGGGCAGAGCCGATAAGGGCGGCTGRGCGCGGTCCTTGTCGGAYAGAACGCTTGCAATGCCGTTTTGCAGCGGCCAGGAAATCCCCAATTGTGGATCGTTCCACAGCAGACCTTTATCATGGGCAGGGGCGTAATATTGCGAGACCTTGTAGAGCACTTCGGTATCGGGCTCCAGCGTGCAAAACCCGTGGGCAAAGCCTTCGGGCACCCAAAGTTGTTGACCGTTCTGGGCGCTCAACGTCACGCCAATATGGTGTCCAAATGTGGGGGAATCATGGCGGATGTCTACACAAACATCGTATATGGAACCGCGTAGCACCCGGACCAGCTTAACTTGTGCAAAGGGGGATATCTGGAAATGCAGGCCCCTTAGCGTGCCGGTTTGTGCCGAAAGGGACTGGTTATCCTGTACAAAACTGGCGCTCAGGCCGAGGTCCGTAAAATCGTGCTGGTTATAGGTTTCGCTGAAATACCCGCGATCATCGCCAATGCGTTTTGGCTCCAGCAGGGTTAAACCGGGCAAAGAAAGCGGCGTGACCTTTAGGGAGGTGCTGGACACGGGTTTGGTGGTGCTCATAGGCGGTTGCGGGCACTGGCAATACCATCCCAACGCTGCATATCCGGTGCCTCCAGGCCAAACTGGTCTAAAATCCGCCCCACCGCATGATCCACCAGATCATCCACACTTTGCGGGCGGATATACATGGCCGGCATAGGCGGGGCGACGATGGCCCCGAGCGCACAAACCTTGCTCAGCAGCTCGCAATGACCCGCATGCAGCGGTGTTTCGCGGGGCATCAACACCAGCGTGCGCCGTTCCTTGAGCACCACATCGGCGGCGCGTACAAGAAGGTCATCGGCATAGGAATTGGCAATGGCAGATAGGGTTTTCATGGCGCAGGCGGCCACAATCATACCATCGGTTTTATACGAGCCACTGGCGATGGCCGCCCCCAGATCATTGTTATGATAGGTTTTATCGGCCAGGGCTTCTACATTTTTGACGATCCAGTCGGTTTCGATCGGAATATTCATCCTGGCGGTTTTGGTCAGCACCAGATGCGTTTGTACATCCGGCATGGCTTTCAGGTATTCCAGCAATCTGATGCCGTAAATAACGCCGCTGGCCCCGGCAATGCCGACAATGATGCGCATGGTAAATGGCTCCGTCAAAACGAGCCCCCATAGACCACAGCTTGCCCAGGCATTCAACGTCTGGACGATGCAAAAACAGGGTAGGGTTGCACAAATGGCCAGAGTTAACCGCTTATTCAGTGCAAGAAGGGCATAGTGGCCCAAAGCTAATGAACCGATCAATAAAAGACCGGGCGATTATGGTGGATGGAAATCTGTGAACGAGCAATTCAACCCGTCAGAGAACGATACACACAGTGCCTATTTGCACGCCGTTCTTGATAACATCCTGCAGGGCATCATTATATTTGATTCCGCCGGTAAGGTTACCAGAACCAATACCCAGGCCATAGAATTTCTGGAAATCAATCCAGACACTAACGTGCTTGGCATGTCGTTTGCTGATTTTTCCAAATATATTTTCCCTGGCAATACGCCGGACATAATTGAGCAAAAAACCCAGCTGGTGCGTCAATACAGGAAAGGCATGCTGGAGTTTCAACGGTCATCAGAAAAAATATTTGAAGCCAGATTTGGCCCCGTTGGGGATGGCGGCATGATGATCTCGATAAGCGATGTTACCCTGAACAGAAGCGTTCAGCGCAATGCAGAAGAAGCACGAAAGCAAGCCGAAAAAGCCAATCAGGCCAAGTCCGAATTTCTGGCCATGATGAGCCATGAATTACGCACCCCCATGAACGCGGTTTTGGGCATGGCGGGGCTTTTGGTAAAATCCGATCTGGATCATGAACAGAGTGAAAACGTCAAAACGCTGCTTGATGCCGGTGACGTGTTGATGTCGGTTCTGAATGATATTCTGGATTTGAGCAAAATTGAGGCCGGAAAGCTGCAGGTAGAAAACATTGATGTTGATATTCGTCATGCCCTGCGCAAGCTGGAACGACTCTGGCGTCCAAACATTGAAGACAAAGGCCTGAATTTTACAGTAAATATAGATGATAACGTACCATCAGCCATCAAAGGCGATCCGGTTCGCATCCGACAGGTCTTGTTCAACCTGCTATCCAACGCCGCCAAGTTTACGCAAAAGGGCGAAGTGGCCATTCATGTATCGGCGAAACCCGGTTCTGGAGCTGAAACCAGTATTACTTTTGAAGTTCGAGACACTGGTATTGGCATGTCGGAAGAGGAGCAAGGGCGGTTATTTTCAACCTTCGAGCAGGCCGATGGTTCGATCACACGCCGTTTTGGGGGAACCGGGCTGGGCTTGGCAATCTCACGCCAGCTGGCCCATTTGATGAAGGGCGATATTACCGTGCGTTCAACACCGGATGTGGGCACCATTTTCACGCTGGTGCTGAACACCCGGAGCGCACAGATGCAAACCCTTGCCAAAACTGAGAATAGTACACAGAAAAAAGAATTGAAAAAAGGCGTTCGCATTCTGGCCGTTGAAGACAACCCCATAAACCAAAGGGTACTGGCCTCATTTTTACGCCCCGTAGGCGGAGAGATCACCTGGGCTGGTCATGGCGAAGAGGCCCTCGAACTAGCCGCTATCTCGCAATTTGATGTCATATTAATGGACATACAAATGCCGGTTATGGACGGCCTGACCGCGACCCGAGAGCTGCGTGCCGGGACCAGCCGCAACGCCGACACGCCGATTATCGCCATGACCGCCAATGCCATGCTGGGCGATCGCGAAACCTGTCTGGCCGCCGGGATGTATGATTACATATCCAAGCCTATTGATCCGCGTGCGCTTTATACAGCGATTGCCCGTGCCGCCAGTGTTTCACGCGCCCGGCACAAGGAACACAAACAGCACGTCGCCTGAGCCGATCCGGCCTCTTTATTTGCGCCTCTTTCTCACCCAGCACCCTTCACGGCGCAGACGTTCCGCGTTAGACAGAGGCAGGACGCCCCCTGACACATGACCGGGCTAATGAGGAGATATCGATGTCTGATACGCCAGATCGCGTAACTATTTTGGCCAAAAGCTTTTCCGAAGCCGCCATGGAGTTTCACCGCTCTAAAATGGCCGCCAGAGGATACCGCATGGAAGGCCGTATCCAGCCTCATGTTTTTCAAATTATCGATGGCATGGAACCGCCAAAGGATTTGTTTGAAGGCAAACCATATTTCGCCGTTACTTTTGTTAAAAAAGAAGATTGAGCGAAAATGGGCATGTCATCGACTGAGGCTGCAAAGCGCGCCGCACAATGCGTTGATACGCTGTCAACGCATTATACGGCGTCGGTTGAGCGGTTGCAGACTGCCCTGAAAGCCTATCTTGAACACGGGAAAACGCCCGATAAAGCCGCGCGCACCCAGGGCGTATTTTCCTATCCGGAACTAAAGGTTATTTATAACCCCGACGGACCACCGCCGCATATTTCACGCAGTTACGGCAAGTTTTCAACCGCCGGTACATACGCCACCACCATCACCAACCCGGAGCTTTTTCGCGGCTATCTGATCGAACAACTGGAGCTATTGTTTACCGACTATGATGTGGAAACCCGCATCGGCCCCTCGGATCAGGAAATCCCGTATTCCTATGTTCTTGATGGCGCTGCTGATCTGGATATGGGCAAAGCCTCGCCCAGCGAACTGGCGGGGGTATTCCCCTATGCGGATCTGGTTTCGGTGGGCGATGAACTGGCCGACGGGGAGATGGTACCCGACGGGCTGACCCTGCCATTATCCTTGTTTGATGCGCCACGCACGGATTATTCCCTGTTTCGGCTGCGCCATTATACCGGCACGCCATATGAGGACTTTCAGCAGTTCATCCTCTTTACCAATTACCACCGTTATGTGGATGAGTTCGTCAAATGGGCGGTGGGTGAAGTGCAAAAGAGTGACAGCGAGTACACCTCCTTTTCGGCAGCCGGGTTTGTCAGCATTGATCAGAATACCCCCGATGCGGTGCAACGCATTAACGAGGCACCGTGGCGCAAATACCAGATGCCAGCCTACCACGTGAAGGCACCAGGTGGGCGCGGCGTAACCCTGGTCAATATTGGCGTTGGGCCATCAAACGCCAAAACCGCCACGGATCATTTGGCGGTACTGCGCCCGCAATGCTGGTTGATGATTGGCCATTGCGGCGGTCTGCGCCAATCTCAGCGGCTTGGAGATTACGTGCTGGCGCATGCGTATTTGCGCGATGATCATGTGTTGGATGACTGCCTGCCGCTGGAAATACCTGTGCCGCCGCTGGCAGAAATTCAAACCGCCTTGCAAGTGGCCGTAGGGCGGGTTTCGGGCGAAGGACCGGAGAAGATCAAATCGCGCCTGCGTACCGGCACGGTGGTAACCAAGGATGACCGGAACTGGGAACTAAGATACAGCGCCGAAGCACGTTTATTCAATAAATCCCGCGCCATCGCCGTTGATATGGAATCGGCCACCATTGCCGCCAACGGTTTTCGATTGCGCGTGCCCTATGGCACCTTGTTGTGTGTTTCCGACAAGCCCTTGCACGGCGAGATCAAGCTTCCGGGCGCGGCCAATATCTTCTATGAGCGTTCAATCAACGAGCATTTACGCATCGGTCTGGAAACCATCAACATTTTAAGAAATGACGTTACCAATGCTTTGCACAGCCGCAAATTGCGCGCCTTTAACGAGCCACCCTTTCGATGAGCAATCCACGATTTATGGCGCTGGAAGGCGTCCACAACTTTCGGGACTTTGGCGGCTGGACGACCCCGGATGGCCGAAGCGTCAAAACCGGTTTGTTGTTCCGCTCCGGGCATTTGTCACGGGCCACCGATGCGGATCAGGCAAAGATCAATGCTCTGGGGTTAACAACTCTGGCCGATCTTCGCCAACCCAGCGAACGCACCCGAGAGCCAAACATTCTACCAGACCCGGCACCGGTAAATATGTTTGAAACTGCCCATGGCGGTCATGACGAAGCGCCACATTTAGCGTTTTTGCGCGAAGGCAATCTCAGCGTAAAATCGGTGCAGGACTATATGGTCAGCGCCTATCAGCGTATTCCCATGGAGCCACACCACCAACACATTTTTGCGCAGGTTTTCAAGCAATTAACTCATGACGAGCCGGTATTGATCCATTGCGCCGCCGGTAAAGATCGCACCGGCATTTTAGCCGCTTTGATCCTGCTGGCCGTGGGGGTGACGCCCGATCAGGCATTTGAAGATTATTTGCTGACTAATACGGCGGTGGATATTGATGCGTTATTGCCCTCTATCGCCAAGCGTATTTCCGAGCAAACACAACAAGATGTAGAACCCGAAGCCCTGCGTCCCATGCTGGGCGTGGAAGCAGATTTTCTGCACGCCGCCTTTGAGGTCATCGGTCCATTGGATGCATACTTTGAACGCGCGCTGGGGGTGACAGACGCTGACCGGCAGGCCCTGCGCGACACTCTTCTGGTCCAGTGAAGAGGCGCGCCTGCGTTTGCATTACCCTGCCCTGGCGCGAGCCTTTATTGGCCTTCGCGCCCCTAAGCACAGAGCCTTATGCCCTTTTGCTGGGGCCGGGATATGATCACGAAGAAAACGGGCGATGGTCCATAATTCTGGCACGCCCGGACGCGGTATACGAGCGCAGCGGCCCGGATGCACTAAGTGCCTTACCGCCTTTGCAACCCATTGAAGATGCCCCGCCTTTACCCTTTGTTGGCGGCTATGCTGGCCTTGCCAGTTACGAGCTGGGTGCGGCGCTGGACCGGGTACCACGACATGCGGACGGCCACTGGCCAGATCTGGCTTTTGGAAACTACCCTTGCGCCGCTCTATTTGACCATCACACCCGATCGCTCTGGGTTGTCGGCCCGGATAATCCCCGCGCCAACCAGTTTGCAGAACGATTGGGGGAGGCCTCCCTGCCTCCCCTTAAGGTCGGAAAAAAAAACATTATAAACTTTCAACTGAGCCGCACCCAATGCATGGAACAGGTGGAAAAGGTAATCGCGCTCATTCATGCGGGCGATATTTTTCAGGCCAATATCAGCCAGGGGTTTCACATTGACCTTGGCGATAATTACGATGCGTATTCATTTTATCGCCGCCTGTGCGCCCAAAGCCCCGCCCCCTATAGCGCCTATTTTCGCCGTAACCCCAAACAGGTGTTGATATCTAATTCACCCGAACAGTTTTTTGCGCTGGATGAGCTGGGCGTGGTTCAAACGTCACCCATCAAAGGAACTCGGGCCAGGGCTAAGGACCCCAACGCGGATCAGGCACTGGCGAAAGCGCTGTTGGACAGCCCCAAGGATCGTTCAGAGAATTTGATGATTGTGGATTTAATGCGCAATGACTTATCGCGCGTTTGCAAAGCCGGATCGGTGAAGGTCTCTAAACACTGTGCCTTGCAATCTTTTGCCAATGTTCACCATCTTGTCTCAACCGTTGAAGGACAGCTGGATCACGGAAAAACCGTGATCGATATTCTGGCCGCCTGCTTTCCGGCTGGATCCATAACCGGTGCTCCCAAAATACGGGCTATGGAAATTATCGCCCATATGGAAGACACCKCCCGAGGGCTTTATTGTGGCTCCCTGGGCTATATCAGTCGTCATGGCCGGGCAGAATTTAATGTGCTGATCCGTTCCGCAGAACATAGTCATGATCAGGATGGCAACCATCTGCACTTTCGCGCCGGGGGCGGCATTGTGGCGGATTCCGATCCGGCCATGGAGGCACAGGAAATGCTGGACAAGGCCCGCGCCCTGGCCCGTGCCGCCGGGGCAGAGTTATGAGCAAAGCGGTAAATAAAATCTGGATCAATGGCCAGGTGCAAGAGGCGAGCCTGCCGGTTTTTATGGCCACGGACCGGGGTGCCCTGCTGGGGGATGGCCTGTTTGAGACCATTAAAGTCCTTGCAGGCCAGCCCTGTTATTTTGATGATCATTGGGCGCGGCTTTGTACCTCTGCCAAGTTTCTCAACCTGCCGATCTCCTTTGAGCGTGCGTCCACCCTTCAGGGGCTTGTCTCATTGACACGATGCAATGGCCTTACGGACGGCGTTGCCCGTCTCACCCTGTCGCGGGGTATGGGGCCAAGGGGCCTGGACCTGCCGGTGAACCCTGACCCGGTGATGATGCTCACCACTGCACATGGCCTGCCGCATTACGACCATGCCCCCGTTTTGGGATTGTCGCAGATTAAACGTAATGCGTGCTCTGTGTCGTCCTGCCATAAAACCCTGTCTTATATCGATAACATCGCCGCCCGCATGCAACAGACCAGCACCATAAAACGTGATGAGGTAGTGATACTGGACACTGATGGTCATATCGCCAGTGCCAGTGCCGCCAACCTCTTCTGGTGGGATGAGCAAGTACTATACACCCCGGCGCTTGGCGGAGCCATTATACCTGGTACCATGCGCGCCAGGGTGCTGGTTAAGGCCCATGATCTGGGCATGGAAATACAAGAAGGCTTGTATCGGCCAGCCGCGCTGCTTACGGCCAAAGGTGCCTTTATGACCAACGCGCTTCTTGGTATGCAATTACTTTTTGGGTTGGATTTTGGGCCAGAGGGGGCGGTGCGCTTTACGACCCATTCCTCACCATCCTTTATGGCCTTTATGGCCCCTTTACTTTCAATGCTCGGCGGGGGCGCAAATAAAACGTCTCCCCCAGCTTGACCGGCGTTGATAAAAAMGTGCCCAGCGTTGAAGCGTAATTATAGTTGACCTCGGCCATRATTACGCTGGTATTGGTCTGTAATATCCCCGCTGGAACACTCACCACAGAGCCGGGGGCGCGCGGCGATATATTGCGGCCCTCGCTCCAGTCCACGGCCACTTTGCCTTTATCATCCATCACCACACTGCTYACCCGCATTTGYAATCCKGCGGTRTCATARGGCTGCATAATCGCRCYRGAGGCGGTAAAAATATCCGTCATTTCATCGGCGGTAATAACATCATCCTGCGCCACCAGATCAGCMACGGTGCTGGTGGTACGTGTAACTTTGCGGTCCGCAGTAAACAGCTGGCTGATTTCAATCACCCCAAACAGGATTATGATCATCACCGGCGCGATCAGTGCAAATTCCACGGCGCTAACGCCGCGTACATCATGGTGCAGGCGCTTTGYCGATCTGCGAAGAGCCATAAAGGCGCGCCTGATTATCTGCGTGCTCATCTCAGCCCCCGAACGGTTCATTGCGAAACGCCAGMGACGAYACAATCAAGCGMCGRTTMCCKGAWAGATTRGARAATATRTTRCCGATCARCGGCGTGYTCAGCTTCCAGCTGTAAAAYACCCGMACCAGYACRATRTCGCCRGCATCGCCCGGTTCAAATTCAAACCCGTCCTTGTCCAGATTACCATCCGGATCTATCGGGTCATCAACCACCACATCGCCAAAATCTTTAAAAGTGCGAATATCCACACTGACATTACCATTGCAGGCAATCAGACTATTCATTTTAGCACAGACCTGGTCGACAAAATCAGAAGTAGACGCGCCAGCAGTTTGGAACTCGCCGGTACGCACCTTGCGCGCCACCTCCATGCTGGCCTGATCCAGTGCCGTGGAGGTAAAAAACACCATGGTGATTTCAACGATGGCGAATAGTAAAAAGAAAAACGGTGTGGCGATCAGGGCAAATTCCACAGCCGTCGCGCCCTTTTTGGCACGCCTGAAGCGCCAAAAAAAGCCGCCAATGCCTTTATATGCCGTCGTTAAGATCATACGGTCTAAACCCAAACTGCCTTATACACCAAATGCCTGATACTGATCTGCCATTAGACCAAAGAAGCCTTAAAGGCCGCATAATGTACAAGGTTAACACTTGGCAAATCCCACGCCTTGAATCCCTGATTAAAGGGAGAGACTGCGCCCTGCGTGACCTTCACGCTTGCCAGGTGTGCCGGTGACAGCTAGCTTGCCTCGCCCTATGCGGAGAGGTGCCAGAGTGGTCGAATGGGGCGGTCTCGAAAACCGTTGAGCGCTTGCGCGTTCCCAGGGTTCGAATCCCTGTCTCTCCGCCATTTTCCAATAATATCACTATATAACAATCACTTAACAAAAGTGACTTCCCGACACTGGCCGAACTGTTCCAATCCACTGTTCCAATCCTTAGCGGTTGGAGGGTGATATGGCACATTCCGGACGGCGGTATCTGTCGCGACGGGGGGATCAGTTCCAAATCCGCCTTGTCATYCCCAAGGACYTGCACTGGCGKGTGSGGAGAAAAGAAYTACGCTGGTCCCTGAAAACCAGTAACCGGCACAAAACCGTTACAAGTCCAATATTTTCTCGATACTACTAGAAGACTGCTACTGGTCTTCTGTGACTTCCAACAAAGTCAATCGTGATGCTTCGTTTGAACGCTTTGGTTATTCGTCTTCAGTGTCCGGCATTCAGGCAGGGGTTGAGCGTACCTTTAACAATGACTGGCAAGCTGGCGTGGCCTTGGGTGTAGAGAGCAATAGTTTTTCCGAAAATGATACGCTGCGGGCCCAATCTTCGGGCGATGGGGTCATGGTTGGCCTGTCCCTTAAGCGTAAAGTGGCCGATGCCGGCCTGGTGGCGGCCTCTATTTCCGGGGGAAGGACCAGCTATACGACTACTCGCCGTGTAAATATTTTCAAACCAGGAATTGCCGAAGCCAAGTCATCGACAGAATTTTTCGATGCACGACTGCGAATGGCCTGGCAATATGAGAAAAAGCATTTTTTCATGATCCCGCAGGCGGAGTTTTCACTGACCAGCCTGCACCAGAACAAATTTGCCGAAACGGGGATTGCCGGGCTGGGCGTGGCTTCGCCAGGCAATACACAAAATCTGGCCAGCATTATGCCCGCACTGGAAATGGGCTGGGCCTATGGCAACAACCCTGGCGAACGACGCTCTCGTATTTCACTGGGCTTGGGCGCTCGTTACCAGCTTAAAGATCAGCTTTCCCTCCCTTTTGGCTTTGTGGATGCTCCGACTGGAACCCCCTCAGCCCTGATCTCAAATAGCATCGATGCACAATCATATTCTGCCAAAATCGGTGTCGAAACGGTTGCCGGCAAAAACGGGGTCATATCGCTGGGCTATCAGTATGAAGCCGGAAAAAGCACGCAAAGCCACTATCTGGGTGGCAAATTCGGCATCAAGTTTTAGAGTGTCCCCCTTCAGCTCGTATGGGTCTGATTTAGGCCTGTGCTAAGGGAAGGTTTTTGTTCATCTTGATCTCACGGAGTGTCCGTCTTCATATGAATACGGACAGATTTCCCTTTGAGGTTTGCGAGGGTTTTGCTCATCGTGTGTGTTGATATTAAGCGACGGCTTTGCGGTATTGCAAGCGCCGGTGTTGGATTGTTTGTTGTTTGATTTTTCTCCTTCTGTTCAGGATTGATTGCCCGCGTCCGAAGTAGACGTCAGCGGGGGTGAGGTTGTTGATGCTCTCGTGATAACGTTGGTGGTTGTAGTGCTCGACGAAGGCGGCGATCTGGCTGCGCAAGTCGCCCGGCAGGATGCGGTTTTTCAGGGTTTGATGCCAGCGCTCTATCTTGCCCTGGGTTTGCGGATGGTATGGCGCGCCCCGCACATGGGACATGCCCTTGTCTTTGATCCAGTCAGCCAGATCGCTAGATATGTAGCTGGCACCATTATCACTGAGCAGCCTTGGTTTGTGCGCAACATTGGCCTGATCGCATCCAGAAGCCTGCAGGGCAAGCTCCAGGGATCTGTAACGTCAGAGATCTTCATGGTCGTGCACAGCTTCCAGGCAATGATATAGCGGGAGAAATCATCAAGAATAGTCGACAGATACATCCAGCCCCAACCGATGACCTTGAAGTACGTAAAGTCGGTCTGCCACATTTGGTTGATGGCGGTGGTCTTATCGGTAAATTCACTAGCGGCCTTCATCACGATAAAGGCCGGGCTGGTGATCAGATCATGGGCCTTCAGGAGCCGGTACACCGAGCTTTCTGACACAAAGTAGCCTTGTGTGTCAGTAAAGCGTACCGCCAGCTCACGAGGAGATAGCTCCGGGCATTCCAGTACCAGATCGATCAGCTGGCCCCTTACCACATCTGGGATGCGGTTCCATACGCTTGATGGCATGGACGCCATATCCTCAAGGGACTCAGCGCCCCCAGACAGATATCGGTCATACCAGCGATAAAACGTGGTCCTGGGAATGCCCAGCTTGTCCAGCGTCCGTTTGGCAGGCAGGTGTGAGCGCTCAACAGTGCGGATAATCTCCAGCTTTTCTGATGCGGGATATCTCATTCTGCATCGCCCCCATCCCCGATCATGTATCTGCTCTTGTTCGTCACCGTGGTGATTTGCGTATCCTTCTTCAATCTTATCGTCTTGCAATATGTGAGGAAATCATGAGCAA
>NVVU01000099.1 GCA_002733485.1 Robiginitomaculum sp. | reverse complement strand
CCATGATCCGGTTGGCATTTTATGTGGCGATTGCCTTGCTCATTGGCATTTTTGCGTTTTGGCTGGCGGCTCATCCAGGGCAGGTGGCAATCACCGCCTTTGGGTTTGAAATCCGCACCAGCGCCGCCGTCTCCATGGTGGTTTTGCTGTTGCTTACCTTTGCCTTTGCGTTTTTCTGGCGCGGTCTGGGCTGGCTGATTGAATTGCCGGAGCAGGTACGCAAGGGGCGCGCCCAATCGCGTCGTGACAAAGGTTATGACGCGCTGGAGATGGCGGTGATTGCTGCGGCCTCCGGGGATGCGCAAGGCGCGGTTAAAAATGCTGAACGGGTAAAAATGCTGCTGGATCGCCCGGCTTTGTCCGGCCTGTTGGCGGCCCGCGCCGCCGAGGCGGTGGGCGATATCGCCGGGGCGGAACGCCAGTACCAGACCTTATTGGAGGATAAACGCACGGTGCTGGCGGCTCGTCGTGGCCTGGTGCGTGCGGCGCTGGAGCGGCGCGATTACGGCGCGGCCATCAAAGAGGCCATGGCGGCACTGGATGCGGAACCGGGGGCAAAATGGGCCTTTGATGCGCTTTTTGATGCACAAGTGGCGGCCCGCGACTGGGGCGGAGCTATTGCTACTCTGAGCCGTGGGGAAAAACGCAGCCATATTGTGCCTTTGGCGGCCAAACGTCGCCGGGCGGTTTTGCTGGCCGCGGAAAGCGCCGAAGCCGAAGCGCGCGGCGACATGGATGAAGCGCGCCGTTTGGCCGAAAAGGCCGTAGGTGCCGCCCCGGGCTTTGCCCCGGGCGCGGCATTGGCCGCACGGTTGCTGGTGGCGGCGGGCAAAAGCTGGCGTGCCGCTGGCCTGCTCGAGGATGCCTGGGCAGCCAAACCGCACCCCGCACTGGCCTTGGCCTATCGCGATTTAAAAGAAGATGAAAAACCCAGGGCGCGGGCCAAACGTCTGCGCGGTCTGGTGGAGCTGAACCCGAAACACCGTGAAAGCCGTATTTTTGCCGCTGAAATTGCCCGGGATGAAGAGGATGTGGAGGCCGCCCGCGAGGCCATTATGCCGGTGCTGGAATCCGAATCACCGCCCTCATCGCGGCTTTGCACCCTGATGAACCAGATCGAGCGCAAGGCCGGTCATCGTAAAGCGGCCAATGGATGGCTGACGCGTTCCCTGTCGGCGCCATCTGAGCCGGACTGGTCGGATCTGGACCCCGAAGGCCCGGCTTTTGGCTATCGTGATGAAGACTGGGCGCGGCTGGTTTATTCCTATGGGGATGCGGGCGAGTTGATCCATCCCCGCCATGAACGCTTTGAACGCATCCCGCTAAACCCGGATCAAATGCTATTTCTGGAAGCGCAGCATGCGGAAGACGAAGCCGATGATGATGCGGATGGTGAGGAGAGCGCCAGTGTTGCTGATATACCAGAAAGTACAGAGGATGTGGATGCCGTAGAGGAAGAACCGCAGCCTATAAAAATTATCGCGCCCGCCAAACCCAAACGGCCACGGCGCCGCCGGGCGGCCAAGCCCAGGGAAAAGGCCAAGGCCCCGGAAACCATTGTGGAAGAGAAAAAGCCGCCATCGGCCCCCAGCCCCGATTTGAATGTTGCCGGCTTTCCGCGCCAGCCCGATGACCCGGGGCCTCTGGTCGAAGACGAGGGTGAAGACGACGCCGATGTGCAGAGCCGCAAACGCGAAGTGCATTAATTATTGCCACAGCTATGGCAAAAATGGGTTTTTTTAGAAAAAGGTTTGGTCATGGTTTTACCGTTGAATCGGTCAAAACCGTTTATCGTTCACCCTTAAGTAGTGTTCTTTAATCACACCCGCTGGGTGGCAAGGCGTGAATCCCAAAATCTGTTTTTTTAAAACAGATTTTACAAGCGTTTGGCAACACACAGTTTTCTGAAAATGTTCACAGCTTATCCCCAGAAATCTTGTGCATCTGGTCAGAATTTTAAGGCACTTGCAGTCATAAAATTGTAAAGAATTTCTCAAGCGTTTTTCGCCGCTTAACCAGTTGTTAAGAAAAAAAGCATTTTTCTTGCCTCCAACATATTGACCCTTTGTGCGAAGCGAAACACTATATGTGGTGTCAGGSGCGAAATTTCTGACAATTCAGAGCGTAAYAATCAATCAGGTGTGCCCTGCCTTTGCGGGGCGTACACGAGGCAGATTTGTGCCAACTACCGGGGGGTGGAGTGAGAATGAACAAGACGATGCCAATCGCCAAAAAAGCGAAAATTGCAACGGATATTATGGAGACTTCTGCGCGGGCTGATGGCCAGCAGAATGGAGCCAGACAGGCCGGTTTGCGCGTCATCAAAGGCATTGAACTTGACCATTCCAAAGACGCCAATCTGACGGATTTTGGTAAAACGACCTTGCGTGACCGTTATTTGCTGAAGGGCGAAAGCTATCAGGATATGTTTGCCCGGGTGGCCATGGCTTATGGCGATGATCTGGAACATGCCCAGCGCCTTTATAATTATATGTCCAATCTGTGGTTCATGCCGGCGACGCCGGTGCTTTCCAATGGCGGGGCCAAGCGCGGCCTGCCGATTTCATGCTTTTTGAATTCCGTTAGCGATTCGCTGGATGGCATTGTTGAGACCTGGAATGAAAATGTCTGGCTGGCCTCCAATGGCGGTGGCATAGGCACCTATTGGGGCCGGGTGCGCTCCATTGGCGAGCGGGTCGGCGAAAAAGGCCACACCGCTGGGATTATCCCGTTTGTGCGGGTAATGGATTCGCTCACTCTGGCCATTTCCCAGGGTTCATTGCGCCGGGGCTCGGCGGCGGTTTATCTGGATATCCATCACCCGGAAATTGAAGAGTTTCTGGTGATCCGTAAACCATCGGGCGACTTTAACCGCAAATCGCTGAACCTGCATCACGGCATTAATATCACCGATGCCTTTATGGAGGCGGTGCGCGATGATACCGAATTTGATCTTCTTAGCCCCAAAACCGGCAAGCGGGTAAAAACAGTCAATGCGCGTGCCTTGTGGCAGAAACTGTTGGAAATGCGGGTTCAGACCGGCGAGCCCTATATTATTTTCTCTGATACCGTGAACCGCGCCATGCCCAAGCATCAGCGCGATCTGGGCCTCAGCGTCAAACAATCCAATCTTTGCGCCGAGATCATGTTGCACACCGGGCCGGATCATCTGGGCAAGGAACGCACCGCCGTTTGCTGCCTCAGTTCTCTCAACGCCGAGAAGTTTCTGGAATGGCGCAAAGACGAAAACTTTATCGAGGATATTTACCGCTTTTTGGATAATGTCCTGCAGGAATTTATCGATACCGCTCCAACCGCTATGGACCGGGCAAAATATTCGGCTGAGCGCGAGCGCTCGGTCGGGCTGGGCCTGATGGGCTTTCACTCGTTTTTGCAATCGCAAAACGCACCGTTTGAATCGGCATTGGCCAAGTCCTGGAATTTGCAGATTTTCAAACATATTCGCCGCAAGGCCGATGCGGCTTCGGTCAAGCTGGCGGAAGAGCGCGGCGCCTGTCCGGATGCGAAAGATGCCGGACTGAAGGCACGCTTTTCACATAAAATGGCCGTTGCACCGACGGCGTCGATCTCGATCATTTGCGGCGGCACCTCCGCCGGAATCGAACCCATCCCTGCCAATATCTACACCCACAAAACACTTTCCGGCTCGTTCACCGTACGCAATGCGCAACTGGAACGCCTGCTGGAGGAAAAAGGTGCCAATACACAAGACACCTGGGACAGCATTTTAGAGCACGAAGGCTCTGTGCAGCATCTTGATGTGCTCAGTGTTGATGAGAAGGATCTTTTCCGCACCGCCTTTGAGGTTGATCAACGCTGGATCATTGAACACGCGGCGGATCGTGCCTCGCTGATCTGTCAGTCCCAGTCGGTCAACGTTTTTCTGCCCGGCGATGTCAGCAAATGGGACCTGCACATGCTGCATTGGTCAGCCTGGGAAAAAGGCGTTAAATCGCTTTATTACTGCCGCTCAAAATCGGTGCAACGCACCGCCTTTGCCAATGGCACCAAGGTCGATAATAAGGAAGAGGGCCTGCAAATGGTGGCCCCGACCGATTACGAGGAATGCCTCGCCTGTCAGTAGGCCGCACGCTTAAAACTGTCGCCGTCGCCATAAGGTCAGTAAACCACCAAGTAGTAGCACCAGCGCTGGTGCCAGCCAGATATTGGTGATTTCAAGAAGAGTTTCCACGCCCTTGATCTGGCGATGAAATTTCTGCCGCACCGTGCGTAAAGTCTGGCGGGCCTCTTTATCGGGTGTGTTGCCCAGCTTTAATTCCTCTTTGCGCAGGCGCATTTGCGCCTGGGTACGTAATGTGTCGATGCGGGTCAGAGTGCGGGATACGGGCTGGCGGGCGCGCAGGGCCAACACATCATCTGCCCCGGTGAGCCAGTCGAGGGCATTTAAGACAAAGTTTGCATTGTCGGTCTGGGCGCGGGCACCAAATACCGGATCATTTTGCACATAAAAATCATCATCCAGCATATCGGCATCGCCCAGCACGATGACGCCGCCTTTGACCGCACCCAGCCAATAGGGCTGGCCGGTAGAGACCAGGGCCTGCATCAGGGCGGCCGGGTCCGGATCGGTGGCAAACACACTGGCATCAATAAGGGCGCTATTGGGGCTGGAGAATATCAGAGGCGTCCAGCCTGCGGAGGCGCTGGCACTCAATCTGCCAGTACTGGCCATCACCAGGCCGCGATGTAATTGCGTGGTCACGGGACTATTCGGGGCCATATTGGCAGCGGTGATCCCTAGCCAGGCGGGCTGGCGCAGGGTGCGGGTGATCCCGTTTGCCTTGCGCTCTACCGGCATGGCGGCATCGCGATCAAGAACGATGCGCGTGCTGGACCAGCCAAGTCGCATCGGCACTAAAAACCCGGGGGCGGTGGACGACATATAAGCCCCGGTTTTAGGCAGGCCATTAAGTGCGGGGCGGGCCGAGGCTTCGCTATAGGGGTCCAGAAACACCAGTGCCCGGCCACCGGCGGCAATAAAATTGCTAATGGCCTGATCCTGCGCCTGCCCTTGCGCTGGTGGGTGCACCAGCATGAGAATATGATCTTGCAGATCTTCCAGCCCAAAGTCCGGCCCCAGAATATCTACACGATAGCGCGCCGCGATTTGCCGAAAAATCAGGCTTTCCTTGCGCCCGGTGACAAACCAGTCTCGTCCGGCTAGGTCGATACCATCCAGAAGGGCGATTTGCGGCTGTGTAGTGGTATTATGTTCCAGTGCCCGGGCCAGATCATATTCCAGACTACCTGCCCTTTGTGGATCAAAACGGGGAATGATGGCCTGGGTTTCATCGGCCAGCCCAAAATATAAAGGCTGGTTGCGATCCGTGGGCAGGGCTTCCATACCAACGGCCATGGCCTGATCCTCGTGCGGGGTATCCACCCCCGGATCAATAATGCGCAGGTGGATTTTGCCATTAGAAGCATCGGTAAAACTGCGCAGGCTTTCTTCGACCTGAGCACCATAATTGCGAATATCGGGATAATGCGACGCCAAAGCGCGCGAATAATAAAGCGTCCACCAGGCTGGTTTGGTCTGATCATGGATGATTTTCTTGGCCGCCGGGCTAAGCGTATAGAGGTGCCCAGCAGTTAAATCCAGCCGGACCGTGCGCAAGATGGGGCTCGAAAAAAACATATTCAGCAGCAATACGGCCAAGGCGGCGCTGGCGATTTTTTGCAGGCGCCAAGGTCCTTCTTTCCAGAGCACGCAGGCGATGAACAGGCCAAACAGGATCAGCAATACAAAAAACATAACATCAGTCAGGCTGATCACCCCCCGGATGAACGGCACCAGATGCACTGGCACGGCAAAGTCGGCCAGGGCCCGTGAAAATATCTGAGGCAGGCGGTGCAGCGATGGCAAGGCCCCAATGGTGACCAGCGTATTGGCCACCAGCCCCCCCAGAAACGCCATGATCTGGCTATTGGTGCGGGCCGAGGCCGCCAGCGAAAGTGCACAGGCACTGGCCGCCAATAAAGCTGATCCAAGATAGCCGGCAATAATGGCCCCATGATCGGGCGTGCCCAGCCAGCTAATGCTGATCCACAGGCTCATGGTCAGGCCAAGGGCAAACAGGCAGATCAGCCACATGCTCAGCCATTTGGCCAGGATGATGGCCATGGGACGGAGGGGCAAGGCGTGTAACAGCTCCGCCGTACCGGACCGGCGCTCGGCACTAAGGGTTTCCATGGCCAGCATTGGCGCAAAGATGGCAAACAGCCAGGGAAACGTCGTAAATAGCAGGCTCAAATCAGCGCGGTTGGCATCAAAAAAACGCCCTGTATAAAATGTAAGCGCCCCGGCGCTGATGGCAAAAAGCGCGATAAACACAAACATGGCCGGGCGGGCCAGCACCAGCCTTAGATCCTTGCGCAATAATGCCCAAAACCCGTTCATGGTGTGTTGCCCACCAGTTTACGAAAGGCCGAATCCATATTGGCACTTTTCGTTTGTTTCAACAGGGCCTTGGGGGGGGCATCGGCCCGGATCAAGCCATGATCGATCACCACAAGGCGGGTACACAGACTCTTGGCATCACTGAGCGTGTGGGTGCTGATCAGGATTAGTTTATTAGCGCTCATGCGTTTGAGCAATTTGACGGCGGCATGTTTTTGGATGGGGTCAAAGCCATCAAACGGTTCATCCAGTATCAGAATATGCGGATCCGGAGCCAGAGCCATACCCAGGGCCGTGCGCCGCTGATAGCCTTTGGATAATGTGCTCAAGACCAGATCAGCAGTATCTTCCAGATCAAGACTTTGCAGAATTTCTGTGATGCGCAGGCGTTGGGCCTTGCCGTGTATGCCATGGGCGCTGAGCACAAATTTCAAACAGGCGCGCGGGCTAAGCTCCTTATATAACGGCGCGCCTTCTGGCAGATAACCAATGGTGGTGCCATCCTGGAATTGTATCTCCCCATCATCCGGGGGCAGACAGCCGGCAATGATGCGCATCAAGGTGGATTTTCCGGCCCCATTGCGGCCCACCAGCGCCACCACTTCGCCGCTCTGTGCACTCAGGGAAATACTTCTCAGCGCAGGATTACCGGCAAAAGATTTTTTTAAATTACGGACTTCCAGCATGGCGCTATGGTTCGCCAGTTCGGCCAATGTGGCAAGCGCTTAAAATGAGGGAAGAGGGGTCGGTTCGATGCTGCCGCCTGTCCCGGGGGGGCTGGGGGGGCTGTCTGGAAACCAGGGCGGGCGTTACTGCTGCGCCGAACCGACAAGTGCAAGATGGTGCCCGGATGGGGCGCGTTCAGGTCGGAAATGTGGCGGTTTTGTGTTTTTGTCTAAATTCGCTGTAATAATGAAAAAAGATTCGACTACAGCCTGGGATTTTTTATGAATCATATCGCCAAAGCCCCTGTGCATTTCAACCGACAGGAGATAAATGCCATTATGGCGCTATATGGGCGCATGGTGGCGGCGGGGGAGTGGCGGGATTACGCCATTGATTCGCTGCGGGACCGGGCAATATTTTCTATTTTTCGTCACGCCAGTGAAATGCCGCTTTATCGTGTGGAGAAAATCCCAGCCCTTTTGCATCGTCAGGGACAGTATCAAGTGCTGGCCCCGGGCAATCAGATTTTAAAACGCGGCAAGGATTTACGCGCCGTGCTCAAGGTCTTCGATACCCGCCGTTTTCACGTGGTTTAAAAGAGCGACCCTTGCCCGGAAGGGGGCGGGGCAGGTTTCTTTTTAGCGCGCGGCTTTGGTGCCGTCCTTTTGGCACCATCCTCAATGCGCGCAGACCGTCTGGTATCGGCAAATTGCAAGTGTACCGCCTCGCCGTTTATCAGCGCGGCTCCGGCATGCACCAAAGCGCCATCCGGGCGCTGTACGATCGCGAAGCCGCGTGCCAAGACCCCTTCATGAGACAGGGAGTTTAATAATTTCCCTGTACCACTCAGGTTTCGCTCGCGTTCGGTAATGCCTCGTGCAAAAGCAATGCGGGCGCGGCTGGAAAGGCCCGTCAGGGCTTCGCTTCGCCTTTGCACATCATGGCGTAAATGTTCTGGCCGCAACCGCCCGCCAAGTATGAGCAGGCGTTCAGTGCGGGCCTCAAGCCCACCCTGCAAAGCGCGGGTCAGGCGTTCAGCGGTATAGTCAAAACGTTGGGACAGCACGCCCAGTAAATCCTCGGGGCGGGGCAGGCCGCGCGCGGCGGCGCGTAATTCGGTTTCTTTGCGCCCTGTCAGGCGCAGCATAGCGCCCCCAAGGCGGCTTTGGTGGCTTTGTAATGTGCCCAGCAATTCGGTGCGTACCGGCACGGCAATTTCAGCTGCGCCCGTGGGGGTGGGGGCGCGCCGGTCCGAGACATAGTCTATCAGCGTCCAGTCGGTTTCATGACCCACAGCCGAGATCAGCGGAATGTCGGAACGCGCAGCTGCGCGCACAACGTTTTCCTCGTTAAACGCCCATAAATCCTCGATCGAGCCGCCGCCGCGCGCCACAATCAGAAGATCGGGCCGGGGCACATCGCCGCTTTGGCCTAGTGCGTTAAAGCCATCAATGGCGGCGCTGATCTGACCGGCGGCCTGATCGCCCTGCACCAGAACCGGCCAGAGCAGCACATGGCGGGGAAAACGATCGCGCAGGCGGTGCAAAATATCACGAATGACGGCGCCGGTGGGCGAGGTAATCACCCCGATGGTTTTGGGTAAAAATGGCAGGGGTTTTTTATGCGCATCATCAAAGAGACCCTCGGCCTGAAATTTTTTGCGGCGCTCTTCTAAAAGCGCCATCAAAGCCCCGGCCCCGGCGGGCTCCATGCTTTCGATAATCAACTGGTATTGCGAGCGCCCGGGATAGGTGGACAAGCGCCTCAAGAACCTGAGCGATATCTGCCACATGAATGCGCGAAAACACTTGGTTGGGTTTGATGATGCGGCGCGCCGTGCCTGCGCGTAGTTTGGCGAACGGGCCGCGTCCGGGGCCATAAATACCCGCAAGCCGGAAGATGTGCAGGGGCAGGTCGGGGATCGCGGCCCAGGCGGCTTCGGCGTCCACCCGTCGCTGGCCCCGGTCTGATGCGGGGTTGGGGGGTGTCGTCTCATCCACCCAATCGCCACCGTGGTCGCCATAAACCGCTGTGGTGGACAGATAACCGACCCATTTAAGGCGGGGTGCTATCCGGGTTATCTGATCACGCAGCAAGGCCAATACCGGGTCGCCCGATGCGGTTGGCGCGGCCGAGATCAGCAAGTGGGTGGCCTCGGCCAGTGCTTGGGCGCAGCCCTCTGAATTGGGCGGCCAGATCAGCGGGGTGGCACCAGTGGTGCGGATCGCCAACGCCTTGTCGGCGCTGCGCGTGGTGCCGGTGATCTGCCACCCGTGCGGGATTAGCGCTGCGGCGAGGGCCTGCGCCGAATAGCCGTGGCCAAAAGACAGAAGTGAGTTGCTCATGCCCTTTGATGCGTCGGTGGGGCGGCGGTAGCAAGCGTTGGTTGGGCTTGCTTCGAATCTATCGTTGCGCTTTGTTCGGGGTATGAATGATGACAAACCTGATCTTGATACAGCCTATGGGCTGAAAACACCGCGTGATTCCAAACGGCTTTATGCCGAATGGGCCGGTGATTACGACGCCAGCTTTGCCGTGCGCGAGGATTATCAGCTGCCAATTC
>NVVU01000098.1 GCA_002733485.1 Robiginitomaculum sp. | reverse complement strand
AGAGGAACATGATATTTTAAAACAGGGTGAGAAGGATCAGGGAATGATCCGGGGGATCATTTCCCCGACGAACGCGTACTTTGCCAGCGAGTGCCGGTGGTAATCCCCCCATTTTTGATGGGGTCCGCTTGTAGAATTACGCCTTCATCAAGGCCTATCGCCGGACTTTTTCAGTGCGATCCATGTGCCGGGTGCTAAAAGTGAAATACGAATAGGTAGCTGTTATTTTGATTTCGTTTGCAGCTCAATTGGTCGAATCACCTCAACATCAGAAAACTCAGTCGGGCAAACGAATTCTTGCCTAAAATATGGGTGTTCAGAAGGCAAAAATATGGATTTCAACCAATTCAAAACAGCTTTGTTTTTGGCTATTTTTCTTAGCCCTCTATTGTAAACGATCCAAAACTGTAATTTCACAGAAATTCCAAAATCAATATATACTATATTTGGATCAATTGTCGCAAACATGCTAGGTATAAAAGCAATTCCAGCTCCGGCCCGCAAGGCCTCAAAATACACTGCACTATTATTTGTGGTCATTGAGTATGTGATTAATTCATCCATAGATATTACGGAGGGGTCCCAGCTTTCGCGTCGATGCTGAGCATTTCTAAGTTTAAGGTGATTGAGTTTTAGTGCATCATAAACATCAGCTGGCGTACCGTGTTTATTCAAATACTCTTTTGTGGTGAATGGAATATAATGCAACCATCCAACCGGAACCGCAATTGCATCCATCTCTTTGGTGTCATCAAATTGTAGCATTAGGTCGGCTTGATTAGAGTTGACGCTCGGTGGGATTTCACCTGTATCAATTTCCAAATTAATGTTCGGGTGGGATGAAATGAAACCAGCCAGCTTTGGTGCAACCCAATACGTGGCTAGACCGTCGGTGCAATGAAAAGTGACGATACCTTCTTCTAGAGAATTTTTTCCTTGCGTAGACCTTTCAATCTCAAAGGCGGTAATTTGCATAATTTTGGCTTTTTCAATAACCCCCTGTCCAATTGCTGTAAGCTTAGTACCGCTTCGTGATCGGATGAACAGCTTTACACCCAACCTTCCCTCCAGCTGATTCAATCTAGTGCTGATTGTGGGTTGCTGCTTTCCAAGAATTATTGCAGCACCCGAAAGTGAGCCAGCCTCTGCAATAGCTAATGCTATTTCTAAATCACTCCAGTCTAATAAATTTGACAATCGCTAACGTCCTTCGATTTTTTTATACCTGATGTATATCATTTGGAGAATACTACCGCTGAAATTCCCCTTAGAGGTGTTTTTCTCGAAGCAATATAAAAGGATCGAGAAAAATGAATATGGTAAAAGGCCACCAATACAACCTAATAGCGCGCCATCCTGAAGAATCGAATAAGCTGAACAAAATTCTTGCTGCACACCAAATGCGGAGGGTCCATGCGCAAGAAATCCCCCTAGTCCGTTCCCTTGCCGCAGATCTATTTGACTTTGAGCCCGCCCCTGTTGAGGTTTTGGCTAAAGTGGAACGGTGGTCCCACCTTTCCTTGTTGGTTCGAGTAATTGATAGAGAAATTACCGGATTTCTTGCTGTGATACCTCTAACACGGGAGGGGCATAGAGCCCTACGGTCGGGTAAATTAACAGGGGCAAATATTCAAAAGTCATGGGTTGCCTCACAAGGTGCGCCTCTCGAAGCTGGCTTGTTATGGGGCATGGGTGGAAAAACGGTTCGCGACCAAACCTCAATAGTGTCATCACTTTTATCTTTGTGGAATAACTTGTATCCAGGCATGCCTACATATTCTCGTGCCGCTACTCGTCATGGGCTCAGGCTAATGAAACGAATGGGTTACGAGCTGGTGCTTTCTCTACCAAATCAACCAGATCTATGGGGAAAAGGTGCTTTTCCTGAACAAACAATGAGTAAAGCCGAATATCAAGCCAGTAAAAAGAAGGTAGCGTAATGGTTGACATAACTGTGAGAATTGCACGTTCACTTGACGAACTCATGCACGTATTTTCTGTTCGAACCCTTGTCTATATTGGCGAACAGGCTTGCCCGTATGAAGAGGAGTATGATGGTAATGACTTTACCGGCGCATCCCACATCATTGCATATGTAAACGGAGAGCCAGTGGGCGTTCTGCGTCTGAGGTGGTTCGCGATGTTTGTTAAATTCGAACGAGCAGCGGTCATCAAAGAATACCGAAAATTTGGCGTCATTAAAGAGATAATGAATTTTTCCTTCATGTACTCAAAAAAGCGAGGGTATAGAAAAATCATTATTCACGCACAAAGTCAGTTACGGAGATATTGGAGACGCTTTGGATTTACTGAGCGACAAGGCCGTGCAGAATTTAGTTATTCGGATTATGACTATGTTGAAATGGAAAAGGTAATTACCCCTTCAAATGAAGCCATAAACATGAACACCAATCCAATGAGGCTCAATCGACCCGACGGGGAGTGGGATAAGGGGGGCGTGCTAGACTTGTCGGTTGCTCGAAGCAAAAAGCCGTTAGAAAAAGTAAAAATTATTGAGGCTGCTTGAAAATGTGCTCTGATAACGAAGAAACTAAAAAAATCATTGCTCTCAATGGTCTTCATGAGCTTGCCATTAATATCGAAAAGGATTTGCAGAGCTTATATCCAATGTCTTCCGATTTAATATTTGCAGCAAATTTGTTAAAATACGGACTTTCACGACACTTAGTAAAAGTGCATTTGGTAAAATACTCTCTTGGCGATTCAATGCATTAAATAATCCATGAGGAGCACCACTAGTGTTACCACTATTGCAGCCATTACCCCCCATGCAATAAGGGTCATTATGGCGCCCTGACGCTCCATTAAGCTCATACGGCGCTCAGTTTGCTCGAATGTGTCGCCCGGATGTATCATTACAGGCGGTGTATCCAAATCTGCACAGATAATGACGATGATCCTTTCCCGATCTGCTAATTCGATAGCGCGATTTATTACCTCTACCCGGCTTTCATATGTCTTTTTATAAATCTCTTTCGTTGTATTCATGTCTCAATGATACCATGCATAAAAGGGCGGAGTTAAGCCTTAGCAATTTTTTGGAAACAACGTTCCCCAAATATCACTTTTTTGCGCCAACCTCTTTTTCATCTCATCGGGATCATTTTCTAACGCCTCAAGATGCTGATGGCGCGTATAATCAATGAACTCAGGCAACTTTTCGAAGTCACACCCGTTCCCCGCTGCTGACGTTAGCAGAAGGCCCAAGGCTTGCCGGTCGAGCCCCTCCATGCGTTCGGCCTTTAGAAGATCCATTATTCGCTTGGTAAGTTCGGGTTCTTGCGTCTTTTCAAAGACCAGTTTTGCCAATTCAGCTTGGCAGGTTTGCCAAAGGGCAGAGCTTGGCCATCGCGACCTATTTGTGTCCGTTCCCGGTTGAACCAGCCTGCACTCATTAGCCGTTTGGATTAAGCCTGTTGGTGCCCATTGAGGGGCATCACCCCATAATCGCAACGGACAATGTCTAGAAATGGTATTTTTTCCTAAACGGAACTCAAAACGCCAGATTGGAGATTGTTTATTGAATTTAATCCCTGAGTTATTTTCCCAAACTTCCCACCATTCTTTTTTCTTTTTATCTAAAACTTCTTTTTTCTTATCATAAACAACAACTTGCGCCCCCGGCATTTTTCCAATGCGAATTCCGGTAATTTTATTTGAATTTCCAATAATTTCTTTTTCACTCCAAGATTTTGTTTTTCGAGAATGACAAATAAATAAATCTGGCTCTATTTCGAACTCAGGAAGTAAGAAATCTATGGCGTAATCTATGCGCGACACCCGGCACCCTGTTGGGTGCCATGCACAGCCTAGGTCGGTAAGGAAGGCATCATGCTGGCGTTTGACATGCTCCGCGCCGTTTAGAGCCAAGGGAAGCGATTTAGACGACACACGCACGCCCCATGTGTCTGCCGATGATTTATTCTCTTTGAAAAACCAAGTGGCACCTAATACTCCGGTATCAACCGTATAGGTATAACCGCCGCGACTACCACTCTCAGAGACCAGCATAGAGTGCCCTGCATACGTAACAGACGTCTTCTGGCGTGTGGCGGCAGCTTCTAGCTTGGCTAGGCCTAAAACGTCCAAGAGTTTGCGAGGAACATGGGTCTGGTAGGATATATCAAGTCCATCAAACCCGGAATGAAGCATGATTGGGTTGGGCATAAACGCTCAATGTATTTCTAGAGGGGGGTGTTACAGGGACCCCCCTCTTGAAATACGCCCTTTACGCGGCGTTAGCTTTGGGACGCGACCAAACCGCGTTCCATTGTCCGTTTTCGCCTTGAAAAACGGCAAAGTTCAAAGGATGTTCAAAGCTTGGATCGTCCAGTGTGACCGATAAGAACTCGCCGCCAGCGTTTGGTCCGTTGACGATCTTCTTTGTCCAAGCAGAACCCACTGGAACAAAGTTACCTTTGGGTGAGCGTGCCGATACTGAATGTGTCGGGGCTTTGGGGTTGTTCGGCGGATCGTCACGCCGAATTTTTATGCTCGCCTCAAATTCCATGGTTTTGATATGGCCACTAAGTTCGGCCAGCTCGTCGTTTGTTTGTAGGGCAGTGAAATTGCCAATAGTGCTCATAATAAGAGCCTTTCATTTAAGTTTAGAAAAAACACGAAGCACACCGCGCGCTCCGCGCAGGGACAGCTTGGGTTTTTGAAGAGCAGACAGAGCTTCCCCGGTGGGGCCGAAGCGAACTTCGGCCCCTTTTGAGGGAGCATTGCTCTCCAAAAATCCTGTAAGGTGCTGTCAGGCCCTTACAGGCAAAAACTCAGATTTCGAAGGGAAGAATGCCAAGGTCTGATGTGCTGCGCTTGATGCGCTTCTTGGTCCATTCATTGATGTCAGCGACGCGATAACGAATGCACCGTCCAGAGATTTTGACAAAGCACGGACCTCCGCCGCGTGTTCGCCAGTTTCGTAAGGTTCGGGGCGAAACGCTAAGCAACTTTCCAGCCTGCTTTTCAGTAACCAGACGTTGTTCGTTTGTCGTTTTGATAGCAACCATGATGGCCTCCACTAACTTTTGGAGTGCCTAAGGGACTCCTTGTACCCTCAAAAGACACGAAATGAAGGTCACCCTTGCTAGTAAAAAAAATAAAATCCTTCAAAAAAAATACTAGGTTCAATATACCGTTGTTTTTACGTGCTTATTTCCGCTTTCGTTCCCAGTTTATATTTTCTTGCATTGCAAGCTGTATGGAGCCTCCAGAAATATTATTATCTATGAGGTTTATAATTTGAGCACAAAAGCGAGAGCATGGATTATTTGCAAATGATCCTGGAGAACCCTTATCGTTCACATCCTTAAAATTACAAGTAAAAGGCAAGTTCGTATTCTCAAGCCAAAAATCTCTCAAATTACTAATAATGATCATAAGTGATTTCTTAGTCTTATAGTCACGCGGGGGCTTTTTACGGCCATGTTCATCCATAACGCTTTGAATTTTTTTTGCAGACTCTTTCGCATTCCAAGCAAGCACTCGTACGCATTTCTCAATTAGCTCTAAATCCAAATTGGTTACACCTTCAATCAGATTATCTTCATAAGAAACTTTACTGCCACTTAGGGCTTGGGCATCTTCCTGTATTCCAGCGTCATCAATATCATCAAGTTTGAACCAGCTTACAGCTTGCACTGTCCGTTGAGATAGCATGTTGAGGTTCTCAGCCAACGCAGAGGCTTTTTCCCCGAGCGCCAGTGCAGAATTTCGAATTTCACTTGGACTAGCCGCTGTTTCTTCAAGTCTGTGATCTTCATATATTGCTGTCCAGCAGGCGAAGTCTTCTTTTAAATTCTCGGCATTTTTTATTTCATATTCAGTACAAATTTGAGACACTTCATCATTTGTAAGCTCCCTAACTGGGTAAAAGCACATTCCCGTTTGCACCGGTAAATCTAATTTCAACGTAACGGTTTTGCTAGGTTTTTTGTCGATCAATATTCTTTTCCCTTTTAATTCATCGAGAAGTAGGTGCAGCCGTTCTTATACAACCCTAATCATCAACCAGCCTCAACACAGGCGCCTTTTTTGGTGTCGGGGTTGTAAACTCACTAATCAACCCATCAACCTCATTAGCGGCATTAGCGGCATTACGTGTCACCGTGTCGGCAAGGTGCGCATAGCGTGCCGTTGTTTGGGCTTGTGTATGGCCTAACAGTTTACCAATCATCGGTAAGGAATGCCCAGCCATAGCCGCAAAAGAAGCGTAAGTATGACGTAAGTCATGAATACGGACATCGTTAAGGTTAGCATTACAACGAATACGTCTCCAAGGTTTTTGTAAGTCGGTAACGTATTGGCCTTTGTTTTTCCCAATGATTACAAAGGGATTATCGTTAAAGCGTTGCAATGCTTTAAGAACGTTAAGTGTTGACTGACTTAAGAGAACGCGACGGGGGCCCGTTTTAGCGTCGGGCAACCAGAGAACGTCTCCTCTGATATAAGACCATTTCATCTTTTGGATTTCTGACAACCGGCACCCTGTTAACAGTAAGACTTTAAACGCGGCGGAAACGTGCGCGGTTTCGGTGCCATCTTCAACACTGGCGTCTAACACCTGCCAAAGTTTCTCAACTTCTTCAGCGGCAAGAAAACGCTCACGTTTCTTTTCGGGGTATTTGGCAACATGGCGTGTCGGGTTTGTGCCATCAGTTCGTAAACCCCACACTTCAGCCAAATTAAACATTTTGGAAATGACGGAGAGAACTCGGTTCGCCTGATAAGGTTTATTGCGCAAAGAATGATGCAACTCGGTTACATCAACACGGGTCACATCCTGAATACGGTGACTGCCAAATTTTGGTTTGATGTATTTTTCACAAACCTGACGATAATCGCCATAGGTTGATGGCTTGCACCGAAGCGCGACGTGCTCGTCTAAGAACCGCTCGCACAATACCATTACTGTAGGGGCGCGACGTTCCTTTTGAAGCTCGCCGGACGGATCACCACCAAAGGCCACGGTACCCAACTCATGGCGCGCCAGATCACGAGCCTGATTGGGTGTAAGTATGCCGTGAGAGCCAAGGTTCATGCGCCGGGTACGACCACCAGAGCGATATTGGATGATGTAGCTCTTTTTACCCATTGGTGAGACGCGAACGCCAAAGCCCGGAATTTGGTCATCCCAAAAGAAATATTCGGATAGTTTTGGCGTCAATATATCGACGGAACGTTTCGTGATCTTTCCCATGGGTCTCACCGATTTGGAAGCATATAGGAAGCACATTACAGCGCTTCGTGGTGTCATCACGGTGAGGGACAGAGTCATCACTGTCAAGAGAACGCATTGAAATAATTAGCATAATGTCGCTCTAGAGACGTTCGGAGACAATCAGCGCGGACCCCCTAAATATAACTCTTAATCAGCGGGTCACAGGTTCGAGTCCTGTTGGGTGCACCATTCCCGTTCAAAACTGCGAACCGGCCCTTGGGCCGCCGCAAGGTGCGCAAGCGGCTCGCCTGACATGGCTTCTGCTAGGGCGTCTTTTGATCCGGATATTTTAATCTCTGATTTGCCGACGACGATGTCGGAAACAAAGGCGCGGATATAGCGTTTTTTAAGATCGGCAGGCGCTTCGGTAATAAGCTGTTTTAGTTTGGTGGATGCAGTTTTCGCTTCTTCCGCTGAAATAGGCTTGAGCGCTTGCTTGACTTGGGCTTCTTGCACGGTGATCAGGCTGATCAGTTCTGCCCGTTCGGTTTCGGCCTTGGTGAGGGCTTCCTGAAATAATGCGGTATCACCGGCAATACCGTCAGCAAGCGCCGCCAGTAAATTACGGGTGCGCCTGGTTGCCTGACTTAACTGGCCACGCAATTGGTTGAGGCCGTGGCTGGTCTCGCTGCGCCCGTCTTCTCGTCGCTTGGCAATGGCAGCGACGATGCTTCGGGTTCGCTTTGGCGTGAGCAATTTTTGTGTCAGCGCTTCCATTATAAACTTGTCCAGCTTTTCTTCGCGTATGGTCATCGCGACATCGCCTTCACACCGTCCTTTCAGGCACTTTGCAGAGCACTTGTAATAGCGATAAGCCCCGCCCTTGCCCGTGACCATCATCATCGATTTACCGCACCCCTCACAGCGCGCGAGGCCGGAGAGAAGCACTTTGCTGTTCGAGAGCCTTGGCGGTGTTATTGAAGGCCTACGAGCATGGAGAAGCATCTGGACCCGTTGGAAAGTGCTTTGTGCAATGATCACAGGAACCGAGACCTTGACCCATTCACTCCGTGGCCGCTTCTCACCTGTGGCGGTATTCGTGCGGTTGTACCATGCGGTGCCAATGTAGGTCTCATTAGTCAGGATCGCATGAACCCGGCTTGTGTAATAAGCACCATTTCTGGGTGTCTTGTGACCACGCGTATTGAGCCAAACCGCTATGTTCTTAATGCCAAGAGGGCCAGACTTGCCATCACCTGTCAGGAACAGCGTAAAGATCAGTTTGACCATCTCAGCCATTTGAGGGTCGGGTGCGAGCTTTTTCTTAATCTTATCGCCGCGCTTTTCTGCTGCCACCGCTTTATACCCAAACGGGGCAGAGGCACCGTTCCAAAAGCCTTGGCGGGCATTCTCAATCATGCCGCGCTTAACGTGCTTTGCATCTTCCTTGCTGCGCATTTCATCCGTGAGCGCTATGATGCGCCGCGTAAATTCACCGCCGGGGCCATCACTCATTTCCTGCGTGATGGAGATAACGGCAACCCCGTGGTTTTCCAGTTGGCGGCGATAAAGCTCAAAGTGCACTTCATCACGAAAGAAGCGCGAGAAGCTGTGCACAAGGATGACGTCAAATGGCTTAGGTGTTTTGCAGGCCTCATCAATCATCGCCTGAAACTCTGGACGACGATCATTGCGCGCACTCATGCCAAGTTCAACAAATTCTGCGCCAACGTCCATGTCTTTCGCCTCAGCATAGTGCCGAACACGGCGGATCTGATCCGGGATTGAAATATTTTGCTCAGCCTGCCTGACTGTTGAGACGCGGGCGTAAATGGCACAACGCATAGCTTGTTTTCCCCTTAAGGCTGTCSCTCATTTGGAAGGCTTGGAATTGTCATTCGCCGTTATATCTTGCAGGTCGGAGATGAGTTGGTCAAAAACCTCCACTTCAACCGTTGATATTAGCGGCATTTCGGAGAAATTGGCGAGAACAATCCGCTTTTTCTGCAAGTTGTCATTAGCCGCGCGGAGCTTCTGCTTATGCGTTCGATTACTCACTGACATGGCGATGGCTCCGGTTAACGCTTTTTAGGCGACTGATAACCAGATCAATATAAGCACTACCCTATTGAAAACATAGAGAAATCACTAACAGGAATGCACGTCTAAAAAGACGTGCATTCCTGTTAGGTAATGGCATAATTATTTTAGAGCTCTTTTTTTGTTTTCATTGCGGGTCGCGATTACTGAACGAATAGCGGTGGTAATTTTTGTGTCATCAATAGGTTCAATGCCGTTGAGAATTCTTTGCACAAATAAAAATGAGCGCGTCAGGCCAGCCCCCTTTTGATAATCATGGGTGAACTTTTTGCCCAAACCATCCTCCCAAAAATCCGCACTTCGCCGGACCACTGCCTCAACTGCATAGTCTCTACGACGCCCAAATGGTGGCGAAAACCGCTCTATGGCTATATCTGTACCTGCTTCCAATATGCGCAATAAACGCAATAGCTCTAAATAATAAGGTTTTCCACGTGTCTTCTCGAAGTCGGTAATTTCAGGAAATTCGGTTTGGGGCTTTTGCTCATCAAGCCTTAGCGCCCCGAAATACATATCAGAGGGCAGGTCATGGTTTTCAGGGATTTCTA
>NVVU01000097.1 GCA_002733485.1 Robiginitomaculum sp. | reverse complement strand
ATCCCTACTGACCTTTTATCATATCAAATGGCAAGCTTTTTTGAAATTTCAATATCATAACGAATGAGATTATTGATTGTTTTATTTAATGAAAAAGAACTATCTTTTTCTTTCATATTTTTGATAAAAAAATCTTTAATTTCTTTATCAAGATAAATGGGGATATCTAACTCTGATATTGGTCGATAGAATTTTCCCTGCTCTGCATTAGAGAAGTCATATTCATCTTTCATTTTGGGCACCTACTATCATATGTTTGTTGCTCATTTTTAGTTGCTTTCCTTGCACCAATAATTCTTACTGTTTCTATTTCATTATTTTCTCTGTATGTATGAACGACTAATAATAAAGTTTCATTTATAGACTTTCCAAGTATTATCCAACGCTCTTCACTACTTGAATGATGTTCATCAAATTTATCTAGCGCATAAGGATCAGAAAAAACATAAGATGCTTGTTCAAAAGATACACCATGTTTGTCAATATTYTTAAGTTMTTTACGTGTATCCCATTCAAACTTCATTTTCAGTCACTTTATATACAAGTACCTCTTCAGTATAAAATAAAAATATTTAACTGTAAAATACTGAGCAAGAGTTTTAGGGACTAGGATGCGTATTCTCATGAGAATAACACCTAGTAGAGGGCTTTCACCTTCAACCTTTTACCGATTTAGCTCGGCGCACTGGGTGTCTGCTATTTTTCCAGCCAATGAACTTTAAAACTTCATTTTTCATTAATTAGCTGACGTTATACGGCTTCTTGCATCGAATAAAAAAGGCTATGGGGTCAGTGACAAAAAATAATAGTAAAGTTAATTTTAAAAGTGGTCGATATGATTTTGTCACTGACCCCGTTTAACAGCATCGAATAAAAGATTGTTTATGAAGTCATCATTTGCTTCATAAAATTGTCCATTTTTAACTTGATCTTGAGCACGAGATCATTTCTTCCGCTGCTATAACAGATGAAACTGTACCTGTCTTGACTTGTTCATCAATAAATATATCAATAGGTTGTGTTAGTGCGCTCATAGGAAACAACTTTAAAGTAATACTTCTATTCTATCAGTTTACAGTAAAAGTCAAAGGGTTTAGGGGTCAGTGACAAAAATAACAGTAAAGTTAATTTTAAAAGTGGTCGATATGATTTTGTCACTGACCCCGTTTAACACTACCAATAAAAAACGCGCCGAAGCGCGTTTTTACAATCAAAATAAATTAACTAACTAATAAAATTACTTAGTTAATACGCGATCTTGAGTTGGTTTATGGTAATAAAGTGCTTTAGTTACAATACCAGGAGCATTTACTACAACGGTAACTTGTGCATTACCCGTAACACCAGAAGCCGCAGCAAAGGCTGCAATTTCAGTGCTAATATCAGTTACTGATTTAGCTGCAGAAGTAGCCGTTAAGGTTTTAGTATATTTAGTACCCATGTAATAAATATCAACCGTAATAGCACCAACAACAGACCCAGTATTTGTTACTGTAATTGATTGTGCGTAATCAGACCCAAATGGTAAGAAAGGAATATTAGTAGTAGAACCATCTAATGTAAATGCACCAGCACTTCCAGCTGCAACATTAATAGCTTGACCACCTGCATTAGTATAAGTAGATGTAACAGTAAATGATTGCGGAGCAGTAATAGCACTACCACCAGCCGCATTACCTACGTTATTCAACTTAATAGCACAAGATGCAGCAATAACACCAGTGTCTGTCATAGTTAATGAAGTCAATGTAGAATTCATTGTTGCAACGCCACTAGTACAGCCAGCGTTAGTTATCGCTACAGCAAGTTCAGCCACATCTAAAGTACCATTAGCATTACCACTATTGGCAGTTGCATCGTAATCTATCATCCAGCCAAAATCACCTGTTATTACATGCACTGCTTTAGCAATAGTTAATGCGTCAACCCCAGCATTATCTACATTAGCGATTGTCAATACATCTTGGTTAGCATTAGTCGTAAATTCTGCACGACCGTTACCAGTAGAAACTTCACCATTTAATTTAGTTAACGTTGTTGATAACTGATTTTTAAAACTAAATGCTATATCTGTTGCAGCTGCATCGTACGAACCAATTAATGAGTTAGTTGAAATTGCAGTCGATGCAAATTTAACATCTGTTTTATTAACTGCACCAGCAGTTTTTAAAGACCAAGCAGCAAAAGTCAAAACACGGGCAGAAGCTTCATCAGCCACAGTAACGCGAAAACGTACAGTGTTGTCATCAGAAAAATCAACAAAACTATAAACAGTAGTACCAGCAGCAGGAACCAATGTAGGAGTTATTGTTTTATCATATTTAGCACCAGATACTGTAACAGTTACTAAATCATTAACGATATAAGCAGTACCTGTTGTGATGGTAACAGCATTAGCATCAGCTGCAGCTAATATAGAATTACCTAGATTAGCATTTAAGTTACCTTCTAAAGATACAGTTTTACCCGTAACAGCAAGAGTTGCAGCATTAGTAATACCAGAGATTGCAGCACCTGCAATTGCTAAAGCAATTAGAGATTTTTTTAACATTTTATTTTCCTTTGTTTCATGAAACTTGAAGTATTAACTATTTAATACCCAAGATTTTATTTTTGTAAATTATACTTAGGTAGATTAACCACTTTTTGTCTTTCCACATTAATTATGTGATAAATAAAATAAGTAATCAATCAATACTTAGGTAAAATTACACTTAGGCCGTCGCCTAAGCGACTTTCATATTACACGGCTAAGTTTAAGCACTAACACGCCGTTGTCAATATAAAACAAACATAAAAACAACTAAGCGTACAATATTCAAACGATTATCTAGATTCTAGATTCTAGATTCTAGATTCTAGGAATATTTTTACACTAAATCTAGCCGAAGCAAACATTACCTAAAAAAAACCAACAATTCAAGTATTAAGAAGCCAAAAACAGTGATTATTTAGCTATTTTTATTGATTAATATTAACTTCGCTAAAAGTTGCCGCTAATTTAGCTTTAATATCGTCCCATTCTTGGGGTGATTCAATCACTCGCGGCGTTACTAACACCACTAATTCTGTTTTGTCTTTAGTGTCGTCCGTTGAGTCAAACAAGCGCCCTATTAATGGTATACTCGAAAAAAACGGTACTGAATTATCATTTATAGTGCGGTTCTCGCTTATTAAGCCACCTAACACGATGGTTTGCCCACTTTCAGCCACAGCCTCTGTGCTAATGCTGCGCTCAAAAATAATGGGAGAGCCCGCAACACTACTGCCCCCTTTGGCCTGATTACTAATTTTTTGATCGATTTCCATAATAATAACACCACGGGCATTAATCGTTGGCGTCACTTTTAACTCGACCCCTGTTTTACGATACACCACGGAGGTTTTATCACTAACATTAGGCGACGAAACAACTTCGCCTACCGTGGGAATATCATCGCCGACAGTAATACTTGCAGTAACGCCATCACGCACTAATAACGAGGGGCGTGACAACACATTTACGTGCGAATTAGTTTGTAATAAATTAAGCGTTAATTTCCCTCTTAGCCCCGACAATATATAACTTAAGCCACTTGCACCATTGTTCAGGTTAAAACCACCGCTAACACTGGCACTACCTTGATTAGTTAAGGCAAATTCAACCCCTTGTTTAAATACATCGGTTAATTTAACTTCGGCTATCATCACCTCAAGCATTACCTGTTTTGGCATTACATCAAGGCGTTTGATCAGCGGTAATAATTGACGATATTTATTCCCTGTGGTACTAAATATTAATGCATTCGCGCGTTCGTCAACCACCATCGACATGTTTTCACCTTTTGCCACAACACTTGATGATTTATTTTTACTGCTATTGCCCGAACTAACTTGGCCTTGTTTAGTATTTTGCGACGCAGCCGAGGTGCTATTACCTAATGAACTGCCACCACTAATTAGCGCTTGTAGGCTTACCCCTAAGTCGGTTGCGCGAGAAAATTGCGGTTGGTACAAAAAGTATTGCAATTGATTACCACTAGGCGCTTTGTCTATTTGTTGTGCCCAAAATAATACTCGTGCTAATAATTTTTTACTGTTGGTAAATAGCACTAACGCGCCAATTCTGTCTAATGAGACTAACGACACCGCTTGATCATTTTGTCCTTTAGCACTAACGCTAATACCTTCTTGTTTTAATAATGCTGGTAATTTTTCGACTAATTCATTAGTGCCCACATAAACCGTTTTATAAATGCCTATTTGACGATGTTTAAATACTGGCTGGTCCATTATATTAACAAATTCTAACGCGCGTATTATATCTTTGCGTTTTCCTTCTAAAATTAATGTGCTGCGCTGAAAATCAGGCGTAGCTTTTACTTTTAAAATTTGTCGTAAAGTATTCGCTAATGACGTTTGCATACCATAAGTAAATGGCACTAACTGAATAATAGTTGCCGAAGTATTTGGCACATGGTCAATACTTTTACCGTAACCATAGGCTATTTCGCCATGCGAGCCTGTTTTTTCGTTTTGATGAATATAATAAATACCCTCATCAAAACGCACGACATAACCTTTGTTGTTTAACAGCTCTTTACTTAATGAAAATAATTTTCGTTTACTGATATCGTGCTGAATATTTAAGGTAACGGTTTGGTTATCATCTTTAGCTTTTTCATCAAGAATATAATTAACCTGTAATAACTCACCAAAAACATAATGAAGATAATCTTTAAGAGGCAAACTGTCAGCCGTTAATTGCACTATCTCTTTTTCACTAAAACGTTTATTTAAATCCGTTGTGTTTTTTATAATGGCTTGATCATTTTGTAATGAGGGTAAATAAGTGATCCCCTCAGCAGATTTTTTTTGAGTTACTGTAGCTAAGATACCATTAACATCACTCTGATCCGTTTTATTACCCTTGTATAAGTTATCTTGTTTTAAATAAGAAGATTTTGGTTTATACGGTACGTGTGGCTTATTCGCACATGCCGTTATAGAGAGTGCTATCACTAACGATATACTGATATTTTTAAGGTTTTTACTTTCTGTTTTTTTTACAATGTTCATTATAATTTCTTTTATTTAGTTCTAGATCCTGAAACAAGTTCAGGATGACACTATTTATTGGTGCTGGGTTCTAGTTTCCTAGGTTCTAGGTTCTAGGTTCTAGGTTCTTCAAGATTATAATCTGCTGTATTTTCGCAAACATAACCTTTTCTTAATTTAATTAAAGCAGCGAGCATTGCTGCTATTTCTTTTGTTTCTGTAAGTAAAGCTATTGAATTAGCTTTTTCTATATAACCAATTTCTACACCTATATACAATTGAGTTAATAACTCTCCTGCGGAGCCTTTTGCATAATATAGAAATCGAGCAGATTCTTTAGCTGTTTCTCTTTCTTCACCTTCTGCTATGTTAGACGATATTGATAAAGCTGAACGTGTTATTTGGTCTTTAAAACCATAATCTTTACAGTTTTTCATTAAACCATATATATTACATGCTAACCTAGACGCGCGTTGCCATACTTTTAATTGTTCAAATTTCATAAAAGTCCTTTTTGTTTAGGTCCTAGGTTTCTAGGTCCTAGGTTCTAGGTCCTAGGATCTAGATTTCTAGGGCCTAAATTCCTAGGTCCTTTATACATAGTTAATACAATACTTTGTTGCTGACCATTTAACGTTTTTTTAGTCAAAGCAACTTGGGTATTTTTTTCAATGGTGAGTAAATAACCATAAACCAAAGAATTATTAGCATATTTTTCAATTTGTTGCTTACCCGTTTTTATATTAGTTATAGCGATTAAGGCGGTAAGTTGTTGTATATTTGTTTTTGTGAATAAGTTTTTTTGAATAGGCTTTTGAGCGAAAGCAACACTGATCACGGCTTTTAATTCTAATTTATTATCACCAATAAATAGTTTCTTTAACTCGCCGTGCTGTTTTGCTTGCTCGGCTAAAGAAAGCCCTTGTTCACTAATGCGAGTGTCTTTTTTATCGTGACGGTAAACATTATAAACAGCATTTAGTTTTGCTACTGTTTGCAGAGATGGTTGTGGTAACACTAGCGGAGTAGCATTAAATGTACTATTTTTAATAGAGTTGTTTTTCTGATTTATTAACAACCGAGAACCACTATCAAGTGCGATCCACAATAAGGTTAACAACATAACAAAAACAGCGAGTTTATTTGTTAATAATGTTTTTATTTCAGTCAACATTATACCGCCTTTAATAAAGTTGACAGTGAATAGTGACGACTATTTGCGAGTTGATCAACAACGCTATTATCGACCCTAGGTATTCTTTGCTGTAAAGCAGAAACCACTAGTGGCGCGTTTTTTTCAACATATAAATGCAAGGTGATTTTAGCCGTTATTCGTCCTAAGTTCTTATCTATTTGTCCTCTAAATGAAAAGTTGAAATCTCTGATGTCGATGTGCGGTGTAGCTATTTCTAATGCGTTAATAAAGTCAATAGCATCAAGCGTTTTCCCAGTAAAACGTATTTCTATAGGGTAACGAACAATTGAAAGTTTATTGAAATAAGTCGATACTTGCCAACCAACATGCTGAACTTGTAACTTATACTTAGCTAATAATGTTTCTATTCTTTCTTGTTGTTTAAGTTTAAAGCTTGCTTCTTTTTGTAATGGAAATAATAGTTTATTAGCGGGTGTTAACATTAATATTAATTCATCGTTAACACGATTATTGCTTTTACTGTTTTTTAAAAGACTATTGATTTTATCTTGTTTTTTTTCTAAATAGGAAATATCTGCTAATACTTCATCTTGCCATGTAAAAACAGGGACTATTACAAATTTAATAACCGCCAACAAAAGGATAATAGATAACAGCCAAGCATATTGTTTAAGTTCAGCCATTAGCATTCACCCTAGTTGCCGTTGATAATTTAAAACTAATGACAAAATTTTCTCTGCCTCTATTTTTTTGTGTTGGAAAATCAAATTTAGCACCAATAACTTGTTTATTTCTACTCAGTAACTCTAATACTTTAGTTGCTTTAATGGCAGTTCCTCTAAGTACATAGCGGTTATTATTCACTCGAACATTAGTGAATTTAGCCGCAGGAAATATGTCTGCCATTATCAGCCAAAATGACGAATGACTGGTTTGCTGGCTTAAAAATTTTTTAAATGCATTATACCTAGCGAGTTTTTTATCAAAAATCACTTGTTGTTGAAGTGCGGAAGATACTTCACTGCTTTGGTTGGTAAATTGCTGCTGCAAATTATGCTGTTCATAAATTAAATAAGCACTGCTTAGCGCTAAATAACAAGAAAAAACCAATAAAAATGGTAAAGCAATGTTTTTAACTAACTGCAATCGATTAGCAACTTGAGGAGCTTTAATAAAACTAGACAATATTGGTAATGTTAACTTTTTTAAGCCTATAATCATTTTTTCGGCCAGTTGTTCAGCTTTTATAACCTGTACTTTTTGTGATTGAGCAACCCCAACCGACATAGCAAAATTATCTGGTGAGTTAACAACAGATGATTGCGGCAAAGAATGAATTAAACCATTAATATGAGTGATATAAACACCTTTATTATTCACGGTTTTGTGCATTATTTGCTGTTCAGATAGAGTAAGCGCAAATAAGAGCGTTTCAGGTAACCTTAAAAAAGCATTGGGCACGCTAGTTTTAAATTGCCAAATATTTACCTGACTTTGATTATTGTTTTTATCGCTATTAGTTTGCCAACAGTGGTGAAAAGTATTTTGACTTTCATTATTTGATAATAAAGAGGTTTCTAATTTCAGTAATTTATTTAACTCACGTTTATCAACTATAGGGTAGGTACCTGTTTTTTCAATATAAAACTCTCTAGCAATAATAAGTAACATGCATTTATTGTTTTTTTTGTTTAACTGCTCACTACTAAATTCTTTTAATACTATGTTATTTTGTGTTGTTAACTCAAAATGATACAATTTACCGTTGTAATAACTGGCAAAAGCACAAATAATTTTTTTTAGTGGCAGTGATAAACGAGCTATTGTGGTTAATTCTGAAGGACTAAAATCGGTCACAAGTTAACCACGCTGAAATAAAATATTGATAGGTTGTTGATATTCATTAGCATACGGATTGAGTTCTACTATTATATTTTTGTTTACGCTTGATTTACCTACTTGCCCTGTTAGCTTAATAGATAAAACATTAGAGGGATAAAAAAGAGTTTTCTCATTTTCTACAACACCCGTTATTTGACTAAACTGACGGTTAGTTAGTTGATTTTTTTCTCTCATTTCAATAACTTGTTGAGCTATTTTTTTATTTGTTATTGCCGATAATAATTCTTTAGATGCATACATAGGGTTGAAAAATCCTCTTGCATACATTGTGGTATTATTTACCAGTATATTTAGTAATTTGGGTGTGATTTTTTCAACAAAACCAAAGTCATGTAAATCAGGTACTGCACCATTTCTAATATTTGCAAGCGCATTAAGTGATTCATTACCATTTATGCGGGGAATACTATCAAGATCTTGCCAATCTAACAAGTTATCAAAAATAGAGTTAACTTCATTTACAGAGTATCCCTGTGAAGATATAAGTGCTTTGAGTATTTTACTGTCGGGAAAATGTGCGTTAATAAGCGCGGATTGATCCTGAATTATAAGACGAACTTGTTGCTTTGCTTTATTCTTAATAACGAATGGCTTAGCAAAAAAATTCCAATTATTGACTATACTATTTTGTGAAACACTATGATCTGTTATTTTTTTTATTTTAGAGTTAACCAATAATGTAAATAATAGTTCTGATTCAACACTCTGTAAATTAACCAAAGCTTGCGCTTTATCGTCTGACCATTGCGCAATTTTAACTTGATCTTTAGCTGTCGATGTTAAAAACAAAGCTAGCACACTTAATACAGCTGAAATTAACAATACTTGGATTAAAGCTATGCCTTGCTGTATTTGTAATTTACTAGAACGAAACACTATTGATTCTCCTTAAAATAAGGTGCTAGCCAACGCTCTGGTTTTGCCTCTAGCTTAATTGGAATAACTAAAGATTTTTCTTTTTTATATAGAGTAATATTAAATTTTTCAGGCATTATTTCATTATCAATTCCTGAGAATCGCTCAAACCATTGTGGTTTTTTATTCTTATATTTTTTTTCACTTACTAAAGCATTTTTTTCATATAGATGTGACCAGCCAAAATAATTAAAACTGACACTATCAAGATTTGAAAATAAAGTGAGTTTTTTAGTGAAATCAATTGATTGCTCTGTTCCTGTTAATAATACATTTTCAGTTGATGCTGACTGATACACTAAATCTACTAAACCATTGGGTTTTTCTATGGTGGTTAAACGAAATATTTCAGGATATTTACCACTAAAAAGCCCTGCTCGGCTCACCGCTAATAAACTTGTGTTATCGCCAATAAAGAAAAATGAGGGTACTTTTTTATTATCGACCACGACAAACGATTGTACACCTTCAAGTAAGCGTTGCAGTACTTCTAAATTTTTAGTGTTTTTTGCTGATACTGAAAAATGTCCAAGCTCTTTATTCCAACGCGTAGACATTAAGCTATAGGCATAAGATCCTGTAAAAAGTAACATTGATAAAATAGATATGGATATCATTAGCTCTATTAGTGTAAAACCTTGCTGTCTATTGCGTTTAGGCCGTTTAAGGGGTCGGTGACAAATATCTTGATTATGGTTACCAACAACATGATTACTCATTTGTCACCGGCCCCATTAATTTCATTTTTTTATTTTTGCTTTTTTGATTAAACATCAGACCAACTTAGCTCTTTTAGGGTGTATTGTTTAGTTAAACCATTTTTTTTTAAAATTAATGTCACTTGCCATAGTTTATATTTTTTAGGTGGCGTGATAAATTCTCCCCTGTCAACGTCAAACTTTTCAGGCGCTGATTTAAATGCAATTAATTGAGCTTGCCATTGGTAGTTTATTCCCCAAACATTTCCTTGTTTATT
>NVVU01000096.1 GCA_002733485.1 Robiginitomaculum sp. | reverse complement strand
GGCGGCATTGCACGGTGATGCTCAGATTAATATTGGCGGCCACTACCATTTCTTTCCGCCTCCGGGGGTCAAGCGGCTGGAGGCTTCGGACAAAAAATCATTCTCAATAGTCAATTGGCCAATCTTGGCATGCAGGGCTTTCACTTCTAATGTATGGTTATTCTGCTGCACCTCCAGTTTGCCGGAAAATCCGGCCTCCATGGAAGCCAGAGCTTCCCTCCTCCAGCGACCAATCACCGTCGAATGCACGCCAAACTGAGAAGCCAGTTCTGATACCGGGCGGTCGTCCCGAAGCGCGGCGATAACCACTTTCGTTTTAAAAGGGGCTGGATAGTTCTTGCGTGTTCTACTCATTTATATGATCCTTTCATGATCAAAATAAAAGCTTAACACACTGTCCTATTTTCTGGGACCACCTCTGTAAAGCCGTCCCTCTTTAGATGAGGGGCGGCTTTTTGCATTCTGTAACCCCTTGTTTTCTGCCGTTTTCTGATCTTCGGTCGCCGTCATGAAGTGCAACAACGCATCCAATTCACCGTGTAAGGCAATCTCGGTGTTGCCTTGCTTGCTCACTGTGATGATGATCTTGTCAATGAGCGCCCGAATATCGGCTTCAATATGAGAAAAATCCTCAGAAAGATCTTTTTGTGGCTGCTTGAAATACTGCTTACGCGCTTTAAACCAAAGAAATATCAAGGGCAGAATAGCCTTTTTATGGCTGACTACTTATCAAACAGGACAAGGAATGGACACAAAAAAGAACTTGATTAAGACGGATACTATTCAGTGCCAGCATTTTGGGGCATGGCGGGGAACAAATTCAGCCAATTAACCCGGCTAAACAAATCTATCACCCCAGAAACATGCTCTTGTCCCGAGGTTCCTTAGAAAGTTCCCCTGCTACCTTCCTAAGATATTTGATAAAAAGTTGAGTTACGACAGTTGGGTTATCTTCTCTTTGGGTTGAATAACCTACCGGACCTGATATGTCTTTAATGTTGAGAGGAAGTAGTGCCAGATTATAATAGGGACTGTAGGCAGCATAAACCTTTCTGGGAAGTGTTCCAATGAAGCTTCCTTCAGATAATAATTTAATGTTAATTATTAGGGAAATCGACTCGTAATATCTCTTAGGTAGTTCCATATCATTCGAGTAAAAAAAATGGTCTAATTCCTTGCGAAGAGCTGATCCTTGCGGTGGCAATATCCAATTATAGTTGGATAAATCTCGTATGGTTAGGTTTTGCTTCCTAGTGATTGGGTGTGAAGCAGATGCAACCATTTGAAAGGGTTCGTCATATAGGGAGATCTGCTTTATACCCGGTAGAAATTGGGGTGTAGTTAAGCGCCCCACTATTAAATCTAACTCGGAAGTTCTCAATTCTGGATATAATGTATCATTTGTGCCCTCCCTAATCGATACTGTAACATCAGGATATTCTTTTTGAAATGCAAGTAATGTTTCTGGAAGGAGTTCTGGTGTTCCTGTTATCAGGGCACCAATAGAAATATGCCCTGAAGTGCCTGTCGTCAGTGATGAAATTCGTTGGGATGTATTATTAAATTCCAAGAGTATTTTTCGAGAATAACGCAAAAATTCTTCCCCTGCTTGTGTAAGCTTTAATCCCCTATTTTTTCGTTGAAATAGTGTAACACCCAAACAAGATTCAATATGTTGGAGGTTTTTTGTTGTTGATGATTGAGTTTGTGCCATTGCTATGGCTGCTTTGGAAAGAGTGCCATGCTGAACAATTTCTTTGATAAGTTGAAAATGGCTGAGTTTTAAGGATTTAATAATATTCAGATTAGTTTGTTGGTTAGGATTAAAATTTGACATGACTATTATTTCCTTTTTACAAGGTTGGATAAAAATTTAATAAATACAATATCCTAGACAGCACTTCAATTCATATCATGAAATCATATTCCTGTTTGGAATGCTTTTATGCTAATAATTCATTATATTTGACTAGAAAAGAAGGGATATAAGCGATGATACTTCTCCCCGAGTAGGGAGAGCAAAAAAAAATAGAAAGGGAACTTCATGCCTACGAATATGATTTTTAGAAACAAGGGGAAGCAGTTACTTTTAACCGCTTCAGTTATACAATTCTTATTTTCCAATACTGTATTTGCGCAAGAGCAACGAGAAAAGGATGTTCAAAATTCCGATATAACTATAGAAGATATAGTTGTAACTGCGAGGAAGAGGGAGGAGAACCTGCAGGATACGCCTATCTCTGTCACAGCTATCACGGGTGCTTCCTTGGAAAAAAGAGGCCTGTCAAATATCTCGCAAATAGCAGATTTTACGCCTAACTTAACATTTCAATCAGGCGCGTCATTGGGCTCTGGTACTTCATCTTCAATTTATATCCGTGGTATAGGACAAGCAGATTTTGCCCTTACGGTTGATCCTGGTGTAGGCCTTTATGTAGATGGTGTCTACGTTGCAAGATCTGTGGGTGGTGTCTTGGATGTGCTGGAGATCCAGCGTATTGAAGTACTTCGTGGCCCTCAGGGAACATTGTTTGGAAAGAATACCATTGGGGGGGCTATAAACATAATATCACAGAGGCCTGATGATGAACTAAGTGGTTATATTGAATCCACTGTAGGGAGTTTTAATCGGGTTGATATAAAAGGTGCCATCAGCGTACCTTTTAGTGATACCTTCCGCACAAAACTTTCTGTTGCGCGATTAGTGAGAGATGGTTTTGTTAAGAAGGTTGGATTGCCATTTATTGATGCCTCTAACGATGTGGCCAACGGTTTCCGGGCAAATGGCCTGACAGGATTTTCAGGTATAGTTAATGACAGTGAAAATGTTGGCTTGCTGGGTGGGGGCAAAGCTCTCGGAGATAAAAACGCTATAATTATGCGTTTTCAAGCAGATTGGGAACTTGCATCAAATGTGGAGGTAATGCTTGATTTTGACTATACTCGCAAAAGAGAGCAGTCTGCACCAAGACTTTTGACGAATATAACACCAATTGATACAATTAATTTCTCACAAAATCCTTTTGCCAATCAACTAGGGTGGCAGGCATTTGCAGGGTATCAATATTTGCTGCCAGGAGAAATTAACCCCCAATCTGCAGCTCAAAGAGCTGCTAGCCTTTTAGGTGTTGATATATTCGATATTCTTCCTACTACAGGCGATTTGAAGTATGTAGCTGACCCATCTCTTAGATCTTCTTTTCAGGGAGCATCTTCGCCTTCAAGATCAGATTTAGATCTATGGGGGCTTGGCTTAAGGGTCAATTGGGATGTTTCCGACGATGTTCAGCTAAAATCGATAACGGCTTATAGAAGTATTGATAATACTTTCGCCCGTGATACTGACGGCTCAATTTTTCTAATAAATGACTCAACCAATTTTTTTACCAGTCGTCAGTTTAGTCAAGAGCTTCAGTTTAGCGGTATTTCGTTTAATGATCGTCTAAACTGGATTATCGGGGGCTATTATTCTAACGAAACAGGTAACGATACTAATACAGTATCACTTTTTCCTATTACAATAGCCGGTGGCGGGCAAATTAATAATAATAGTTATGCATTATTTGGACAGGCTACTTATGAAGTGACGGACCGTCTTGATATTACGGGTGGTTTGCGGTGGTCTCAAGATGCCAAGAGTTTTAGTACGACGCCTGGTGGGGTAAGGCAGCATGTATCGAATATTGTTGGTATTGGAATGTTACCTACGCCTCCCAATCCTGGCGCGGTGTTGACAGTGCTCGAAGTTCAGGCATCTAGGTCATTTGTCGATGTTTCTCCACAAGCCACGGTTAGTTATCATATTACTGATGATACTTTACTGTATGGGTCTTTCTCATCAGGTTATAAAAGCGGTGGTTTTAATCAGAGGCTTGCACCTTTGTTTCAAGTTATTCCAAGTTTTGATGCAGAAACTATCAATGTTTATGAGGTTGGCTTAAAATTGATAGGGTTCGACCATAGATTAAGGTTTAATATTGATGGCTTTGTTTCAAAATATGACAACCTTCAACTAACGGGTCTTCAGAATGTTTCGCCGATTGTTGAGAATGCGGCTAAAGCTAATATTTCTGGGATTGAAGTTGAAGTTAATTGGGTAGTGTCAAGACATTTAAAGATTGACAGTGGGTTTTCATATTTGTCGGCAAAATATGATGAGTTTAATACTGCTGTCGCAACTGATGCTGGAGGCGTACAGACATCCGCTAGTCAAAGGCTTGCTGATTCTGGAATAAACATTGATAATCTGTTGCCCAATGCGCCTAAGTATAATTTCAATATTGGTGCAGAGCTCAGCTATGAAATATTTGGGGGAGAAGCTACTTTTCGTGCAGATGCTTCATACCGATCAAAAATTGCTTTGGATGCTGCAAACTTTCTTTTAGAGGGCAGCTTAACATTGCTGAATTTAAGTGCAAACTTTGTACCTTCCAACTCTACTTGGATATTTACCCTTGCTGGGCGTAACGTCACTAATAAGAGATACAATGTGAGTGGATTTGCAGACCCTGCTGGAATAGGTATCTTTTCGGCACAGCCAGCAGCACCAGCCGAGTGGTCACTATCTATTAGAAAAACATTCTAGCAGATTAGTTTAAGCGCAGCAGAATTCTTGCATTAAAGAAGGATATTAGGAATGATAAAACATATTCAAGCAGGACAAGAAAGCTTAATTCTAGGTGCAGTTGAAGCCGGAGAGAAGATATCTGAAGGTTCAATCTCAGCGAGTGAATATGTAGAACAGCTATTAAAACGTGCCGATGCTATGGGACATTTGAATGCTTTTACATTCTTGAATAGGGAAGCACTTCTACAAGATACAAAGAAACTTGACCAGAATTGTAGAAAGTCCCTTTCTATGCCCCTGTTGGGTGTCCCTATCGGCATAAAATCTAATATTGATGTTGCAGGGATGCCTACAAATGCAGGGACTGCTGCGCTTAAAAACCATATTCCCGATAGAACTGCTCCAGCTGTAACGGCCTTAACAACGGCTGGAGCCCTTGTTGCAGGGAAACTTAATATGCATGAATTAGCCTTCGGGGTCACTTCAAACAATGGCGTATTTGGTGAAGTAAGAAATCCTTATAATGTTAAACATGTTGCTGGCGGTAGTAGTGGCGGAAATGCTGCTGCAATCGCTGCGGGTATAATCCCCGCAGCATTAGGAACAGACACGGGTGGTTCAACGCGGGGGCCAGCAGCGCTGTGCGGTATAGTAGGGATGCGCCCCACAATATGGCGTTATCCGCAAGCTGGTGTTGTACCTATTTCGCATACTCGTGATACAATTGGGCCGATGGCACGCAATGTTAAAGATGTTGTGTGTTTAGACGGCTTGATCACTGGAGAACCTCTTCATATAGAGCCTGCTAACCTTGGTAATCTGAGATTAGGAATGCCAGACACATTTTATGATAATCTCCATCCAGATATCGAACGAAAAATGGAGCAAGTTCTAGACATGTTGCGCCAGCTTGGAACGACTATTGTAAAAATTGATGTTTCAGACATGACATCACTGGCGTCAGAGGTATCAATGCCAATCTGTTTCTATGAAGTATTAAGAGATATACCCCGCTATCTCTCAAAAACAAATGCTTCCACTACACTGGAAGACATAGTCGCGCAAATTGGCAGTCCAGATGTTCGAGGCATTTTTGATATTTTAATGAATGAAGATCGCGTAGGAGAACGTGACTATTATGATGTGATGGCAATTAAACGCCCGGCTTTAAGAGCTGCATGCAGGCACCATTTTAAGGAACATAAACTTGATGCGTTTGTCTTCCCTACCACACGCTTGCCGGCTCCCCTTATCGAGGACCATATTGAAACAGTTCATAATGGCCAAACAATATCAACCTTCCAGGCATTAATTCTTAATACAGATTATGCTGGAAGTGCTGATATGCCAGGAGTGACTATACCTATTGGGTTGACACAGGACGGACTTCCCATTGGGATTGAGTTTGACGGCCTTCCAGGAACCGACAGGAAGTTGTTATCAATTGTAACTGCTCTTGAAGCACAGTTACCACCTATGCCCTTGCCAGACTTCTTATCATTTTGAATATTTTAATCTGTACGGGACTTCAGCATAACTCACTTCTTCCAAGTTTTAGGAGAATTACTAAATATTAAAAAATACGGAGCTATAGGGAGCTCTCTGGATATAAATATAGGGTAAATGATAATATGATGCCAAATATAAAAACTGAAAGTAACCTGGATAGTAGATTACCATTTCTTCTTCTGATTGCCTTGCAATCTTGGGCGGCATATTCAGGATTACTTAGTATGCCGCTATGGGTAGGTGGCGTCAGCACATCTATGCCAGAGGTTGAATCGTTAGTGGGTTATGTTGCCTCTGTAGAGCTTTTATGTGGTGCTCTTGCGGCATACGGATACTCTGTGGTTGTCGGAAAAATTAATATAAAATTTATTGCTATAGTTGGTACTACGATGCTGCTGGGGGGGAATTTATATTCAGCTTACATAGATTCAATAAATACCTTATTTTTTGCCCGCGCAGTTTCAGGCTTTGCTGCGGGTATTTTACTTGCAAATTTAAATACAATAATTATGCGTACTGGCAATGCGGATCGATTATTTGCTTTTTCTCAGACATCAGTTGCTGTTTTCGGCATTATTTTGTTCGGTATTGCCCCACGATTGATGGGAACATATGGAACGTCGGTAGTATTTTTATTTATTGCGGTGGTTGCGTTTTTATCTCTTATAAGTGTTATCAGCCTAAAAGTTGCATCCTATAAAGACACGTCTGCGGAAACATATCATGCAGAAATTATGCCCAGTTCAACAGGATGGTCTTTAAATATGGTTCTGGCTCTTTTAGGACTTGGGCTAATATTTGTGGGATCACAAGCTGCATGGACATATATGGAGCGAATGGGAGCGGCCAAAGGTTATGATATTAAGGCAGTTGGTAACTTTCTCGTTATAGGGCAATTTTTAAGTTTACTTGCCCCTATTGCAGCTGTCCGGGTGAGTATTAAGTTTGGCCGCTTGACCGCCATTACTATTGGCGTTGCTATTTATATAGTCATCTTAATTTGTACGAGCATGCCGGTTTCGCCAGTTTTGTATCCTTTTGCTTCTTTGAGTTTTCAGTTTGGAACGCTCTTCGTTGTTACGAGCTTCTTTGGATATCTTGCTAAGATGGATGCTTCTGGAAAAGCAATTTCATCTGCGCCTGCTGCAATAAATATTGGTTGCGCACTTGGCCCCGGGCTTGCTGGTTGGTTAATAATCAATGGTGGCTATACTCAAATGGGATACGGTTTGATTTTATTCTTTGTCGCTGGCTTGTTGCTTACAGTTATTGCTATCCGAAGGAGGTACTCAAATGGTTCAGTTCCATCATGATGGGTAAAAGATTAAAAATATTACCCAAGACATAAAACTGGCAAAATAGGAAAATTATTACGCCTGGGGATACTCCCAAAAATTTTAAACTGATTTTCTAGAACTTAAATTACAAATTTTATTTCTGACCAGATTGTCAGAATGATGGGTTAAGTAGCGCAATAATTTATCTAATACTAAACATCATAATAGTAGAAGAATACAAAATGGATAATAGATATTTTAATTCTGAGGCCGAAACGCTTTCTGCAGATGCAATAATAAATCTACAAGAAGAAAAGTTAGAAAAGCAAATAAGTTATTTATGGGAAAAGTCTAAATTTTATCGTGAAAAACTTAAAAATGCAGGGGCTGAGCCGGGAGATATAAATACTCTTAAAGATTTATCTCGTCTTCCTTTTACAGAAAAGCAAGAGTTGCGTGATAGCCAGGTCCAGGCACCTCCGCTTGGGACACACGCAGCAGTGCCCATGAAGGATGTGATTAGAATCTACGCTTCATCTGGCACCACGGGGACACCTAGCTACGTTGGTGTAACTCGTATGGATGATGAAGTTTGGACAGAGGCCGTGGCCAGAGCATACTGGGCTCAGGGCTTGCGGCCGGGCAGTATTTTTGCGATGGGTTTTGGCATTGGTTTTTTTGTCGGAGGCATCCCTGTATGTAATGGTGTGCATAAAATAGGATCTACGTTTTTACCTATCGGTGTAGGGGCCTCGGACCGCTTGATCGAATCTATTGCTTCCAATAGGGCTGATACTCTTGCTTGCACACCTTCTTATGCGAGTTATCTCGCAGAATATGCCTCTGCTAAAATGAATATTGACCCTAGAGACCTGGGCATTAAGAAGTTAATGGTAGGAGCAGAGCCGGGAGGCGGTATCCCAGAATTTCGCAGTCATCTTGAAGAAGCGTGGGGAGCACATGTTACTGAGTGTGTAGGGAATGCTGACGTTGTACCCATTCATAGCGCTGAATGCGAATATCAAGATGGCAACCACTTTTTACTGCCAGACCATCTTATACTAGAAATTATAGACCCAAATACCGGCGCTGTTATACCGGTGGATGGCGATAATGTAGAGGGCGAGATGGTGTTTACTCATCTGGGTAGGCAGTGTGGAGCACACTTAAGGTTTAGAACCCGTGACCATGTGGTCATTAAGACCTCTCCTTGTCCATGTGGGCGCACCGGGATACGTCTTAAAGTTATTGGCCGCACTGACGATCTTATGATTATGCGTGGCGTGAATATATGGCCATCAGCAGTCAAAGACTTAGTGATGTCCTTTAGACCACGGACAACAGGTGTAATGCGTATAGTACTCGATGCTCCGGGCCCACAAGTATCTTCTCCTTTAAAAATAGAAATTGAAGCAAGTGCCGGTTTGAAAGACTCTCAATCATTAAAAAGAGAAATAGAAAAACTTTTGCGTAACAAATTAATTTTCACTTCGGATGTATCAATAGTGCCAGCTAATAGCTTGCCTAGAACCGAAATGAAAACCAAGTTAATTCACAAAACATATGATGTTTAGCAGACAGGCAGCGGTATGGACATACTTACTTTTCATCAGCATAAAACCTAGATAATTTTTATTTTTAAAGACCGCTTTTTTATATTATACACCGGGGTATGATTGTAAGTCCCCTCAGGCGGCGGAACTGGGTGCAATTTACTGGCGGCGACGGATCTGTCAAAGAGAAAATGGTCTGGCCTTATGCAGAGGTCTCTAAACATGAATGAAAGGCGAGTAAGATGGAAAAGAAAATAGGCCGATCGGAACGTATTATTTACAATAAAATAGCTGCTCCGGTAAGCTATGAAGCAATCATTGAATTAGATAAAGATAAACCATACTTAGTTGAAAAATATGCTGAATCTTCTCTGCAAATAGGTCAGTTATGGCTACCGGAAGAGCTGAATGGAGATACCCTAATTCCAGTAATCATTTTTATTCACGGTGGCTGTTGGCTCAGTGAATACGACATAAAACATACTGAAGCAGCTGTCACAGCACTAAAAGACCAAGGGTATGTTGTATGGTCAATAGAATATCGCAGGATTGGCGATTCAGGAGGGGGTTGGCCGGGCACTTTTAACGATATTTCCAACGCAGTAGACCATGTAAAAAAACTATGTACCCGTTATCCCTTAGATATAAATCGTGTAATATTGATGGGACATTCTGCGGGGGGGCATTTGGCGTTATGGGCGGCGGGCAGAAGTGCTTTTCATTCTGAACATCCGCTTTATGTATCTGACCCATTAAATATTCACACCGTTATCTCTTTGTCCGGGATTACAGACTTGATTACCTATTCAAAAGGGGCTGGACCTTGTAACCAATCAGTAGATAAATTATTCAATGGCACTTCTGAAGAACAGCGTGATCGTTTTATGGCCGGTTCCCCAATGGAATTGTCCAACACAAATGTTCAAGTAATATTATTTCATGGCATAAAAGATGATATTGTCCCTATTGAACAAGCAAAAACTTTTGCCGATTATTTATATAAATCACGTGGGATTAATCCGATACGCTTAATTGAAAATGCAGGCCATTTTGACTTCATCCATCCGGGTTCTCTTGCCTGGCAAGGGGTATTGAAAGTTTTAATAAAAAATATTCCAACGGTATAATATGACAGGTCAAATCTTGAATCTGGCCTTTTCCTGATACTCCAACTAAAAATCCTCATGTAATTTTTTGTATATACAGCAAGTCCAACTTTCTCAGATAGTTGACGTAAATTCTACAACCACAACAAATTCGATTTGAATGTTCAGGGCCTTTATTGTTCAACAAAATGGCTTGTACCCAGTTCTCTTTTTCATCCTGTCGGGTGCACCGGTCACGTATAAAACTGGGAACTATTCTGTTATGTAGTAATATCCGATTTTAAGATGAGACATGG
>NVVU01000095.1 GCA_002733485.1 Robiginitomaculum sp. | reverse complement strand
CCGCGCCTTTCATGCTCAGGCCTCATATTTTGTTCTTCCATAAATGGGTGTATGGCTTTGGTGAAGGAAAGGATTCACCATCATGAGCACAATAAAAACCATCGCCTTTATCGGGCTTGGCAATATGGGCGGCCCTATGGCGGCCAACATGGTCAAGGGCGGCTTTGAGGTCACGGCCTTTGATTTGTCTGACGCGGCCCTTAGTCAGGCCAAACAGAATGGCTGTGACGCGGCCCGGAGTATCGCTGAGGCGGTCAGCGGCAAAGACGGGGTGATCACCATGTTGCCGGCGGGCAAGCATGTGCGCGCGGTTTATGGCGGCGAAGATGGCATTTTTTCCAGTGCCAGTGCTGGGGCGCTCTTTTGCGATTGCTCCACCATTGATGTGCAAAGTGCCCGCGATGTTGCGGGTGAGGCGCAAACCCACGGCTTTGCCATGGTCGATAGCCCGGTATCGGGCGGTGTGGCGGCGGCCAGTGCCGGGACACTGGCCTTTATGGTCGGCGGCAGTGATGTGGATTTTGAGGCGGCGCAGGCGATGTTGGACCCCATGGCCAAGGCGGTTCTGCACGCGGGCGGCAATGGCGCCGGTCAAGCCGCCAAAATCTGTAATAATATGCTACTCGGCATCACCATGATCGGCACCGCTGAGGCGTTTGTGCTGGCCAAGAAACTGGGGCTGGATCCTCAGCGGTTTTTTGATATTTCATCCAACGCTTCGGGGCAGAACTGGTCGATGACGTCCTATTGTCCGGAACCCGGGCCCGTGCCCGCTTCGCCAGCCAATAATGGCTATCAGCCTGGCTTTGCCACGGCGATGATGCTGAAAGATTTGCGTCTGGCGCAGGATGCAGCRCAAAACGCCGGGGTYTCAACCCCGCTGGGGGCAGAGGCTCAGGCGCTTTATGCCATGTTTGATAATCTTGGCGGCGGCGACACCGATTTTTCAGGCATCATCCAGATGCTCAGCGGTGAAATGGGCAAGGGCTGAGGGCGCTATTGGGAATCCATACTTCGAGAGCGCTAACGAACGTATGAAGCACCATTGACATCAAAGGTAGCGCCGGTGGCTGAAGGGCAGGTTCCAGATAGCAGGAATACTGTCAGGGACGCGATTTCTTCAGGTTCGGCCATTCTGCCTAGCGGAATTTCAGAAAGCGCGAGGTCCAGCTTCTCCCCGCCTTTGGGGGCCATGTCCGTATTGATCCAGCCCGGCGCAATGGCATAACAAAGAATGTTTTCCCCGGCCAAAGCCCGGGCCAGGGTGCGGGTATGGGCCAATATGGCCCCTTTGGAGGCGGCATAGGCATCATGGTTGATGTCATCACCGCGTATTCCGGCGCGCGATGCGATATTGATGATGATACCGCCGCTCTGCTTGCGAAAAGCACCAATGGCRAAACGRCTTAATTCAGCRGGTGCCATCAGGTTTACCGCCAGATTATCAGCCCAGGATTGCCGCCAGGGCACAATGTCGCCGTCAAGCTGGCTCGCAGGGTCGATGCCGGCATTGTTGACCAGGCCATGAATGGGGCCGGCCAGTTTGGTTGCCTTCTCCCAAAGGCGCATGCCCGCACCCGGTAGGCGCAGGTCCTCTTGCACACAGCCCAGAACGGCGCTGCCCAAAGTTTTTTGCAAGGCCTGCGCCGCTTTGGCATTGGCACCGTAATGCAGAATGACATTGGCACACTCTGCAACGCATTTGCGGGCGATGGCGGCACCCAGTCCGCGGGACGCGCCAGTGATCAATATGGTTTGGTTTTGCAAGGTCATGGGGCCAGCATAAGGCGCTAATTTCTCCTTGATAAGAGGGATGCAATTACAGGTCGTGCAGATTTTGCTTTGCCAAGCGGGAAATAGCAGGGATAAGAGAACTTCACATAATCAAGCGCACCAGCGCCGGGGAGTATCTATGAGTGTTTCAGGCGTGGCCGCCAAACGGCCGGGGACTTATCGCTATGTCGTTCTTGGGTCGCTGTTTGTGATCTATACCTTCAATTTTGTTGATCGTCTGATTTTCAGCGTTCTTCAAGAGCCGATTCGCCACGAACTTGGCTTTAGCGATTTACAGATCGGATTGTTAAGCGGATTGGCCTTTGCCGTTTTTTATACGGCGGTTGGCCTGCCCATTGCGTGGGCGGCGGACCGGTTTAACCGGGTTAGCATTATCAGCATTTCTCTCGCGGTCTGGAGCCTGTTTACGGCGGCCTCTGGTCTGGCCATGAATTTCTGGCAAATGTTTTTTGCCCGCCTTGGCGTTGGCTTTGGCGAAGCCGGGTGCACCCCGCCGGCACACTCGTTGATGTCGGATTATTTTGATGCCAAACAGCGCACCCGCGCCATCGCCATCTATTCTCTCGGGATCCCGATTGGCAGCCTTCTTGGGCTCATTGCCGGAGGCTGGGTGGTAGAGAATATCGGCTGGCGTGAAGCCTTTTTTATTGTTGGCCTGCCGGGTTTGATCGTTGCCGTTCTTGCCAAGGTGATTATCAAAGAGCCCAAGCGTGGTAATTTTGATGTTAGTGCTGCTGAGCCTGTGCCATTTTCTGCGGTTTTAAAGACACTTAGATCCAAACCGGCATTCTGGATGCTGAGCCTGGCCGCATCCTTAACTTCGCTTGGTGGGTATGCAGTTTCGACGTGGATGGTGCCGCACTTTATCCGCAGTTTTCACATGGGGTACTCTGAAGTCGGACTCAAATTTGGACTGGTAGGAATCGTACCTATGGCCATTGGTACATATCTGGGCGGGTGGCTGAGTGACAAGCTGGGGCAGCGTGACCTAAAGTGGTATGCGCTGGTGCCCATGCTCTCCAGCGCCCTTATGGCACCGATGTTTTTTGTTGCCTTGCAAATGCAAAATCCCTGGTTATTGATGGCGATATGGGTCATTCCGGCGGTGTGCAGTGGTATCTGGTTGGCCCCCGTCTTTGGCTCAATCCAGAATTTGGTGCCCCCCAATATGCGGGCCTTTTCTTCGTCGATCAATTTATTCATCATTAATATTATTGGCCTGGGCATTGGCCCTACGCTGACCGGAGCGTTATCTACGTACTTTACTTTGCCAGACGGCAGTAATGCCGGGGCCGCTCTGCAATCTGCTTTATCCATAGTCGTTTGGGTCTATGTGCTGGCGGCTGTTATGTATTATTTTGCCGCGCGCTCGATCAAAAAAGACTGGTATGGAGATGGGTACTGATTGGCCGATATAAGGGATTATGTACAAGAAAGTCCGTTACCGCCGCCATAACCATCAACTGATCCGTTTTCTTGCCAGGCATCTTATCGTTGGTCTTATCGCCGGTGAGGGGCTGCTGGCCGGACTTTTGCTGCTTGATGCGGGTGGACTGCGCACGATGATCTGGTCTTCTTCTGACAAAGTCATTGCGCTTACCTTTGGATCCTTGGCAATGGGTGCCGGCGTGATGGGCCTTCGTAACCGCAATGAAGAGGATGAGAAAAGGCACGCACTGCGTTCAGACCAGATAGAATAGGCCCTGTGGAGCAAGCCATGCACAAAGTTAGGTAAAAGCGCAGAATGGGCCTTCACATCATGGAAAAAAGCGCTACAACCACCGCTCGCTCTGATGGCGCACGAAGGTGATCGGAGTGATCGGGATGGGCGCCCGCACAGCCGCAAGGCAAATACAAAAAGGCTCCGGGCTGATACACTCAGTCGAGACATGGTTTAACGCGGGGTGGAGCAGCCCGGTAGCTCGTCAGGCTCATAACCTGAAGGTCGTAGGTTCAAATCCTACCCCCGCAACCAATCTTTAAAAAAATCAAGAAGTTAAATCGCACGACGCTGGCGCGTTTCAGCGATCTGGATGGTATTTTGCCGCGCTAGTAAGCCTTTTACTCTACGCGCCATGGTGGGTTCAGGCGGTTCTCACCGGCGTAATACAGGCAGACCTTGTTGCCCGCCGGATCACACAGCCAGGCCTCGCGCCAGAGCCAGCTCTGGTCTGTGGGCAAGGTGTCAAACGCTATACCCTTTGCCTCAAAGGCTTTGACCTGTTGGTCGAGTGCGGCCGCACTTTGGCATTCCAGATAGATTTTGGGGCAGGGGCCTTGGGGCAGGTACTCCACCTTTTGCATGGACAAGGTTGTGCCGCTTTTGGGCGCTTGCAGGCGCACATAAAGATTGCCATCAACAATCAAGGTAAAGCCCAGTTTGATATAAAAATCCCGGGCCGCCTCTACATCAAGCGCGGGCAAAGTTATCTGATTTAGTTGCATGGATTTAGCTTTCTTCTGAGACATTGCGCCGATAGCCCTGGGTGTCCAGGGCCACGCTGGGGGTATAGCCATTCTTTTTTAGCCGCTCGACCAGGCGTTCAATATTGGTCACCGTAAAGCCAAGGTGCGCCAGGCCCGGCGCATGGCCCTCAAGATCGCGCGGCGCGCCGTCGCCATTATCGTTCAGCGTAATAAAGGTGAAATCATCGCCAAAATGCAGCCATTTACGAGGTTTGTCATACCAGGTGGAGAGGCCGGAGGTTCGTACCTGCCAATGGGGGAAGGCGGCCTGTAAAAAGGCAAGGGTGGGTTCAATGTCGTTGACGACCAGATTGGCATGTTCAAGGCGGATCATGAGACACTACATTAACTAAAGCAATGACTTTATATATCAAGGTTGATTAATAAAGCAATGGCTTTATAAAAGGTGATGAAATCTGAAAGACATAATCAGGAAAGCACTCTGCGCGATCCACGCCGCGCCATTATGGATGTGCTGAAACGACAGGGGGCACAGCCTGCGGCGCGCCTGGCGACACGCTTTGGGGTGACGGCCATGGCGGTACGACAGCATTTATATGCCTTGCAGGAAGAGGGTATGGTGGAGGCGCATACTGAACCCACGGGGCGGGGTCGACCAACCAAATTATGGGTACTGACGGGCAAGGCACAGGGATTTTTCCCCGATGCGCATCAGGAACTGGCGGTGGACCTTTTGGGCCATATGCGGGCGCAATTTGGCGATGCGGGACTGCATGGCATTATCGACCGGCACAGCGAGGCGCAAGGGCGCAGCTATGAGGCCGTGCTTGTGGGGACTAAAACCCTGGAGGCGCGGGTGCACGCGCTGGCACGCCTGCGTAACGATGAGGGGTATATGGCCGAGGTAAAGCGCGATGGCGAAGGCTGGTTACTGATCGAGAACCATTGCCCCATCTGTGCCGCAGCGCGAAGCTGCACGCGGCTGTGCGCCAACGAATTGGACGTGTTTACGCGCGTGCTAGGCCCGACAGCCAGGGTGGTTCGCGAAGAGCATATGCTGTCCGGTGCGCGGCGCTGTGCCTATCGGATTACGCCCCAATCCTAGGTTTGGCCACTAGTCCGGCTTTTTAAACCGCAAGGTCATCCTGTCCGATTCGCCGATCTGGATGTAGTGCTCTTTCATGGTTTCATCCTTGCCGCGCAGAGACGGGGGCAGGGTCCACACTCCGCGTTCATAATCGGCGGTATCTTTGGGATTGGCGTTGATCTCACTCTGCCCATCCAGCACAAAGCCGCCTTTTTCAAACATGGCAATGATATAGGACTGTTTTACATAGCCCTTATTGCCAGTGGTATCGTAATCCACATCGCCATAGCTTTCCCTGGCCCGGTGTTGAACCACGCCGACAATGCCGCCAGCTTTAAGAAGGTTAAAGCTGGCGGTAATGGCTTCTTCCAGAAATTTCGGATCAATACGGTTCAGATGGTGCAAGGCGCGAATAAAGATGACCGCATCCATTTGGCCATAGTCGCTTTGCGGGACTTCGMCAAACAGAAACGCCCCTTTGACGGCGCTGTTCGGGGGGCCATTTTTAGCCGCCATAGCGGGGTAGGTCTGGGGCCAGCCTGCATATTCGGCAAGCGCTTCGTCGCTGATTTYCCGATCGGAAGCGGCAAAAATACCCTTGCGCAAGGCCCGGCTGTAATTGATGCCATACCAGCCACCTTCTGGGGAAACATAGGGTAGTAACACCCGTGTATACCAGCCGCCGCCGGGCAAGACCTCGACCACATTATCATGGGGGGAAAGATCGAAAAACGCCATGGTTTTCGCGGTATGACGATAAATGTCGCGAGCACGATCCGTATCGCGGCGCGGATCGGCCATCACAGCCTCCAGCCTGGCCTCATCAAACCGGCTTTGCTCACTTTGTACGGCCTGCCCATCTTCCGACGTCTTGTCGGAACGGCTTTGCGGGGCGCTACACCCCGTCAACGTCAGTGCTGCCAGCGTGACCTTCAATATTATTTTGCGCATGCATTTCTCCCAACCCGCGAAGAAGACCTTACGAAAATATGGCAAAGCGGTATAGCCCTTGGTTTACACGACTTCGTTATGTTAGGTGCAGGGGCCTATTCCCATTCAATGGTGCCGGGGGGCTTTGAGGTGACATCATAGACCACCCGGTTAATGCCGCGCACCTCGTTAATGATCCGGGTCGACATGCGGCCCAGAACCTCATGATCAAACGGGTAATAATCGGCAGTCATTCCGTCGGTGGAGGTTACGGCGCGTAAGGCCAGCACATAATCATAGGTGCGCTCGTCGCCCATTACGCCGACGGTGCGCACGGGCAGCAGCACCGCAAAGGCCTGCCAGATGTCATCATAAAGCCCGGCCTTTTTAATCTCGTCCAGATATATTGCATCGGCCTTTTGCAAGATGGCAACGCGTTCCGGCGTTATCTCGCCGGGGATGCGAATGGCCAGGCCCGGCCCCGGAAACGGGTGGCGGGCGACGAATTGCTCGTTCAGGCCTAGTTCGCGCCCTAAGCTGCGCACTTCGTCTTTGAACAGCTCGCGCAGGGGTTCCACCAGCTTCATTTTCATGCGTGCTGGCAGGCCACCGACATTGTGGTGTGATTTTATCGTTACCGACGGGCCACCATCAAAGGAGACGCTTTCGATCACGTCGGGGTAAAGCGTGCCTTGCGCCAGAAAGTCTGCGCCGCCAACGGCGCTGGCTTCGCGGTCGAAAATATCAATAAACAGGCCACCGATGATTTTGCGCTTTTTCTCCGGGTCGGAAACGCCCTCAAGCTTGCCCAAAAACTCATCACCAGCATCCACATGTACCAGCGGGATGTTGTAATGATCCCTAAACAGGCTGACCACTTCTTCCGCTTCATTAGCGCGCATCAGGCCGGTATCAACGAACACGCAGGTGAGCTGATCGCCAATGGCCTCGTGCAACAACACCGCCACGACCGATGAGTCCACGCCGCCGGAAAGGCCGCAAATGACTTTGCCCTTGACCACTTGAGCGCGGATTTTGGCGATTTCTTCGGCGCGAAAGGCGGCCATGGTCCAGTCACCAGAAAGACCGGCAATGCCATGGGTAAAATTGCGTAAGATACGCGCGCCGCAGGGGGTGTGCACCACTTCGGGGTGGAACTGCACCGCATAGATTTTGCGCGCCTCATCGGCGATGGCGGCATAGGGGGCGTTCTCTGATCTGGCAATCACGTCAAAGCCATCGGGTAGGCTTTCCACACGGTCGCCATGGCTCATCCAGACGGCCTCAAAGGGCGCAAGGCCGGCAAACAGCGGACTGTCTTTGATAATCTTGATCTCGGCGCGGCCAAACTCGCGCTCTTCACTGCTTTGCACCGCGCCGCCCAGTTGCTCGCAGATCACCTGTTCGCCATAGCAAATGCCCAAAATGGGAACGCCCAGTGCAAATATCGCCTCTGGCGCGCGGGGGCTGTTATCCCAATGAACAGAGGAAGGGCCACCAGAGAGGATCACCGCTTTGGGGGCAAAGCGGCTTAAGAAGCCATCACCCAGCCGGTTATAGGGGTGCACTTCGCAATAGACGCCGCTCTCGCGAAGGCGCCGCGCGATCAGTTGCGTGACCTGGCTGCCAAAATCAACAATGAGAACGTGTTGGTGAGTCATTTCCTGTAATCCTCAGACCTCATACCGACGAAAGTCGGTATCCAGCTGATATGTACGACTGGATTTTGGCCTACGCCGGAATGACGGGTAATTTGGGCGCTCATGCGCTTCTCTCCAATAGGGCAACAAAAAAGCCATCCGTGCCGGTGCGTGCCGGGCTAAGGCGCAAGGCTCCGTCCGGAGTTTCGCATCGTTTCAGGGCTGCTTTACCATCTTCGGCCAGCAGGCCGCTTTTTTCCATATTCTGCAAAACCGGAGCAAATTGAAAGTCTTTATGGCTTTGCAGAAAATTTTCCAGCCGGTCTTCGTTTTCTTCCATAAAGACCGAACAGGTGACATAGACCAGATGGCCGCCGGGGCGCACAAAGGGCGCGGCCTCGCTCAAAACCGTGTCTTGTTCGCGCAGGCGCCGTTCCAATTGTTGTTCGGTGAGGCGCCATTTGGTATCCGGGTGGCGTCGCCATGTGCCGGACCCGGTGCAGGGGGCATCGACAAACACCACATCCATTTTACCCTGGTGCTCGTCGGGCACGCCACCATCAACCGGATTGCAAATCTGCACATTGCGCACCCCGGCGCGTTTGGCGCGATGGTAAAGCGGCTTTAACCGGCGTGCATCGCGATCATAGGCATAAAGCTGACCGGTATTGTTCATCAGAGCGCTAAGCGCCAGGGTTTTGCCGCCGCCGCCGGCGCAATAATCCATCACCTGCGCGCCGCCAATATCGCCCGCCGCCGCCGTGACGATCTGGCTGCCCAGATCCTGCACTTCGACCCATCCTTTATTATAGGCGGGAATGACGGTCACCGCCGGGGCCTTTTTGGCCGGGTCCGGGGCTTTAATCTGGGCGGCATTGTTCAGCACCGGCGCGGCCTTGGCCTTGACGGATTTTAGTGCTGACAAGGCTTTCTCCGGCGTAGCTTTCAAGGTGTTCAGGCGCAAGTCCACACTGGCTCTCTGGCCAAAGGCGCGGGCCTCGACCGCGGCCTTTTCGCCAAAGGCGCGTTCCAGCATAGGCAAAACCCAGTCCGGCACATCGCCGCCGGTATCACGATCCAGCGTGTTTTCCTGCGCCAGCGCAGTTTTCTCTTCATCGGTTAAGACCCCCGGTCCGTGGGGTTCTTCGGCGGCCCACTCAGCAAGGATTTCTATTGGCGTTTGCCATAAAAAAAGCAAGGCCCCCAATACCAGTGCCCGGGGGCTGTCTTCGCCCATCAGCGTGGCCAGCGAAGACCGGCGGCGCAACACATCCAGACACAGGCCGGAAATCCATGCCCGATCCTTGGACCCGGCATAGCGGTTTTGGCGGCCCCAATCGGCAATGGCGGTTTTAAGGGGCACCCGGCGGCTGCTAAAATCCTTCAGGATTTCCATGGCCGCCGTTAATTTACCGCTTTCTCTCATGCGCTTAATCCTAATTCACGTTGTTTCTTTTTGGTCAGGCCCGCCGCGACGATGCGGTGCGAGCCGGATATATAACCTTCAAGGTCGCCCCGGCTCAGCCCGGGCTCATCATAGTGCTGTATCCAGAGCATGCCGCGCGAGGCGAGGTATGGCGCCGGGCGCAGGCCCGGCTGATCTTTTAGCATTTCAAAACCAATGTCCGTCACTTTGAACGTGATGCCCAGCGTTTCTGTCCTGGTCCAGCCGGCCACGGCAAACATTTTACCGCCCACTTTCCAGACATGCGCGCCGCCCCATTGCACCACCGTGGTGGTGGCGGTGAGGCCAGCGCAAAAGGCGTTGTATTCACCTAAATCCATCTATGTGGGCGCGGAATAATTGGGCGCTTCGCGGGTCATGGTCACATCGTGCACATGGCTTTCGCGCAGGCCTGCCCCGGTAATACGGATGAATTTGGCGCGTTCTTTAAAGTCGCCAAGGGTGGCCGCCCCGGTATAGCCCATAGCGGCGCGAAGACCGCCGATCAGCTGGTGTAAAATGGGGCCGACCGGGCCTTTATAGGGGGTCTGGCCTTCAATGCCTTCGGGCACCAGCTTCATGCTGTCCTTGACTTCCTTTTGGAAATATCGATCCGCCGATCCGGCGCTCATGGCCGCAACACTGCCCATGCCACGATAGGATTTATAGGACCGGCCTTTATAGAGGAACACCTCGCCCGGGGTTTCATCCGTGCCAGCCAACAGCGATCCTGCCATAGCCGTAGAGGCCCCGGCGGCCAGCGCCTTGGCAAAATCGCCAGAATATTTAATGCCGCCATCGGCAATGATCGGCGTGCCTGAATCTTTGGCGGCCTTCACTGCGTCGACAATGGCGGTCAGTTGCGGCACCCCGACACCGGCGACCATGCGCGTGGTGCAGATAGAGCCTGGCCCAATGCCGACCTTGACCGCATCGGCCCCGGCATCAATCAGCGCCCGCGTGGCGTCATAGGTCGCCACATTGCCGGCAATGATTTGCGCGCCATTACTCTCACGGCGAATGCGTGCCACCTGCTCGGCCACCGTGATGGAATGACCGTGGGCGGTGTCGATCACCACCACATCGGCTCCGGCATCAATCAGTGCCTGGGCGCGTTCAAACCCGGCATCGCCAACCGTGGTCGCTCCGCCGACCAGCAAACGCCCGTGGGCGTCCTTGGCGGCATGCGGGAAGGCACGGGCCTTTTCAAAGTCTTTCACAGTGATCAGGCCGCTAAGATGGCCGTCATTATCCACAATCAACAGGCGTTCAATGCGGTTTTTGTGCAAAAGTGTTTTGGCCTCTTCGGGGGATACGCCTTCGCGGGCGGTGACCAGATTGCGGGTCATCAGATTAGCAACCGTCTCGTTCAGATCGTCCGAGAAGCGCACATCACGGTTGGTGATAATGCCGAC
>NVVU01000094.1 GCA_002733485.1 Robiginitomaculum sp. | reverse complement strand
CATGGGGTTGATCGTTATACTCAGGGCCATGCGCTGGTGCAGGTGTTTCAAGCGCTGGACGCGGACGCGATTATGGTCATCGAGGCCCCAAATACGGGAAAAGAGCAAAGCACTGTCAAGGCATTGGAGATTTTTGCCGAACGAGCAGGGATCAGGGCGCGCAAGGTGGTGATGGGGTTCGCCAATGACACCCAGCAGGAAATTGCCCTGATGTTTGACCCGGATGTGCTGCAGGTGCGCCATGACCCGCAACAGGATGAGATGGCGCCGCGGTTTGACGGGGTGTTCAACATTGACCTCGATATTGATGCGAGACTGGATCATGTGCGATTTTCCAAACCGCCGCTGGAACTGGCAGTCACCACCGCAGGGGGGCGAGAGCTTCGTCTGATTGGGGCCCATCTGAAATCCAAGGCGCCACATGGTGCGCGCAATCGGGATGCGGAGATTCGGCTTTCTATTGCCAACCGGCGCAAGCAACTGGCCCAGGCGATCTGGCTGCGCCGACGGGTGGAACAGCACCTTCAGGACGGCCAGGACCTGATTGTGATGGGCGATCTGAACGATGGGCCGGGTCTGGATGAATACGAACGGTTGTTTGGCCACTCCTCGGTCGAGATTGTGATGGGCGAGGAAATGCAGGACCCACATGCCAGCCATCTGTCGCAGCCTCGCGCGGTGGCGCTGCCCAGTTCCTCGCGGTTCTTTAACCCCAAGACCAAACGCTTTTTTTGTGCCCTGTTGGACTATGTGATGCTGTCGCCCGGATTGATGGACTTGGCGCCTGAATGGCGGATCTGGCATCCGTTTGAGGACGCCGAATGTTACGGTGATGTGGCCCTGCGAGAGGCGCTTTTGGCGGCGTCTGACCATTTCCCGGTGAGCCTGGATATTGAACTGACTTAAAAAGTCTCGCACGAGGACTATATTGAGACTATGAAACATATCGTCTTACCGTTGGGCTTAGTTACGTTGTTGGCACTGCCCGCCCATGCTCAGGACCCGGAGCAAGCCCCTAGCTTGATGGAGCAGGGCATGGAGTTGTTCTTTGAAGGGTTGCGAGAGGAGATGGCCCCGGCGCTGGACGATTTACAGCAACTGGCTGATGATTTTGCGCCTGCCATGCAGGGGTTCCTCCGCGAGATGGGGCCTGCATTGGCTGAGATTGCCAGTCAGGTGGACCGCGAAAACGCGGTGTTCATGTTCAATTCTGCCGGTGATCCGACATTGATGCGCGAAGGCAACGACCNACAGCGCCATTTATGTGGTCACCCATGCCAATGATACTGCAGCCATTGAAGTTTTTGATAATGACAAGGTGCAATGGATGAAAGATGGCGCCGCGTTAAAGGCGATTGCCAATGCGCAAAACCTTTATGGGCCAGCAGAGGCCGCCAGAGGCAAGGGCTTTGAATTTACAGTCAAGGGCGATGATGTACGCATTTCATTCCCGGTGCTGTTTTTCAAGCACATTTCCATTCATGCCAATGACGATAATGGGGCGCGGGTGAACATCACCTCGAAAAACGGTGAAGGTGATGTCTTTGTACGTGCCGATGATGATGGGGCGTTTATTACCATTGTCGATGCCAGTACCGATGATGCTCGTGATTTTATTGATGACATTGACGACATCTCAAAGGCGGTGCGCATAAAAATGAAAAGAGAGCTGGGGCTGAATTAGAAGGCGTCAGTGCAGATATTTCCTGAAATGACGCCTAAGTTCTTGTCAATCGTGAAGCAACCTAATTGCGCAATTGAAAATTGTGCGATAGCAAACACCTTGATTTGGCATTGAGGGTTAAATGGCAGAGGAAAAATATTTTGTACACGCATCATCATACATTGATGAGGGTGTACATGTTGGCGAGGGCACCTCTATCTGGCATTTCTGTCATGTGCTTGGCGGCACAAGCATTGGCAAAAACTGCTCGCTGGGGCAAAACGTCATGGCCGGGCCAGATGTCACCATCGGTGATGGCTGTAAAATCCAGAACAATGTCAGCCTCTATAAAGGCGTGACCCTGGAGGATGACGTGTTTTGCGGCCCATCCTGTGTATTTACCAACGTCACCACGCCCCGTGCCAACGTCRATCGCAAAAGTGAATTTGCACAAACTCTGGTGCGCAAAGGGGCCTCAATCGGAGCCAATGCGACCATTGTTTGTGGACGCGAGCTGGGCGAATATTGCTTTATTGCCGCCGGGGCCGTAGTGACCAAAGACGTGCTAGCCTATGCACTAATGGCGGGGGTTCCGGCACGGCGCATAGGCTGGGTCAGCAAGAGCGGCGATATATTGGGCGATGACCTGATTTGCCCGCGCACCGGGGAAGTTTATACCCTGAATGATAGTAAACTTGCCCCCGTGTCGTGATTTGCAAACTATTGTGATGCAAAGCCTGAGAAACGCGGTTTACCCGCCAAACAGCCCTGCTATAAGGCCCGTGAAAGTATAAAATGGATACTGTGTGATGGCTGGTAAGGGTAATGGATCAAGCGTAGCCGTAATCGGGTGCGGGCATTGGGGGAAAAACCTTGTGCGCAATTTTTCCGCTCTTGGGGCCTTGGCAGCCGTAGTTGATCCGCGTGCCGAAGTGGCCGCCAAATTTGCCAAAGAGTACGGCGTGGATGCGCTTTCTCTGGACGAAGTCCTGGCCTCGGATGATATTTCGGCAGTGGTCATAGCCGTGCCGGCTGAATTACATGCCAAAATCGCACTGGATGCGATTGCTGCGGGCAAGGATGTCTATGTCGAAAAGCCGGTGGCGCTGACTATGGAAGATGCCAGCGCTATTGCCGATGCCGCCAGCGCGGCCGATCGTATTTTGATGGTCGGCCATTTATTGCAATACCATCCGGCGTTTGAGGCCCTGCTTCGCAGTGTACGCGCCGGGGATCTGGGCACCATTCAATATGCCTACTCAAACCGGGTCAGCACCGGTATTTTCCGTACCGAGGAAAATGCGCTCTGGAGCCTGGCCCCTCATGATTTCTCTTTGATGCTGGCGCTTTTTGGTGAAGCCCCGGATCATGTCGAGGGCACTGGCGCAGGCTGGGTTACCCCGGGGATCGAAGACGAATACCGGGTCAATATGACCTTTCCCTCTGGTGGCCGCGCCCACATTTTTGCCTCCTGGCTGCACCCTTTCAAGGAACAGCGCCTGGTGGTGGTGGGCGATAAGGCTATGGCCGTTTTTGAGGACACCCATCCGGACAAAGCGCAAAAGCTGCGCCTTTATCGCCACAGCATTGATCGTAATTCTGGCAAGCCAGTGCCGGTTAAGGCCGAGGCAGAAATACTGCCCTATGATATGGCGGCCGAACCCCTCCGCCAGGAATGCCAGCATTTTCTGGATTGTTGCACCAGCCGGGCCAACCCACGCACCGACGCCAAAGAGGCTTTGGCGGTTTTGCAGGCCATGATTATGGCGGGAAATTCGTAAAAACATTCATTCACGAACCGTGAAAAGGAATAAAAGTCATGGGCATAGCCTTTATTGATTTGCAGGCGCAACGGGCGCGGATCGAAGATAAAATCAACGCCGCCATTACCAAGGTGCTGGACGAGGGCCGCTTTATCATGGGGCCACAGGTTACCCTTTTTGAAGAGCAGATCGCTGAATTTGGGAATGCAAAACATGCGCTGGGCTGTGGCAATGGTACCGATGCGCTGGCTTTGCCACTCCTCGCCTGGAAGGTCGGGCCGGGTGACGCGGTTTACTGTCCCAGCTTTACCTTTGCTGCCACCGGGGAAATCGTTCCCTGGTACGGCGCCACGCCGGTTTTTGTCGATATTCTTCCAGATACCTACAACATTGATCCGGTAAAGCTGGAAGCCAGCATTGAGAAGACCAAAGCTGAGGGCAAACTGACCCCCAAAGTTATTATTGCGGTCGATCTTTTTGGCCAGCCGGCGGATTATCCGGCGCTTAAGCGCATTGCCAAAAAATACGATATGAAACTGGTCGCCGATTCCGCGCAAGGCTTTGGCTGTACGCTGAACGGAAACCATCCCTTGCATTGGGCCGATGTCACCACCACCAGCTTTTTTCCCGCCAAACCGCTGGGCTGTTATGGTGATGGCGGCGCGGTGCTGACCAATTGTGATGAAACCGCCGATATTATTCGGTCCTTGCGGGTACACGGTAAAGGCGGCGATAAATACGACAATATCCGCATTGGCATGAATTCGCGTCTTGATACGCTGCAAGCGGCCATTCTGATCGAAAAACTAGCCATTTTTGCCGATGAGATCGAACGTCGCAATAAAGTCGCCAGTCGGTATTGCGAAGCCTTGAAGGACTGCGTTGATGCTGTCCCGGCGATGATTGAGGGTGGTGTTTCCACCTGGGCGCAATTCACCATCGAGCATAAAGACCGTGAAGGGCTGGCGGCGCATCTGAAGGCCAATGGCGTTCCCAGTGCGATTTATTACCCCAAGCCCATGCACATGCAGACGGCCTATAAAGATTTCCCTGTTGGGGCTGGTGGGTTGGACGTATCCGAGGACAAGGCCACACGCGTGATTTCCCTGCCTATGCACCCCTATCTGGACGAGGGTACGCAGGATATAATTATTCAAGCGGTGCGCGGATTTAATCATCGCTAGCGCTGACACAAAGATAAGGACGACCCGATGACGGTTTCAGAAACCACAAATGCCAGCCGGCCCCTGACGGCACTTAGCGAAGCCTTTGTGCGCAAGGTTGCGGACAAGAAATTACGCATCGGTGTCGTGGGGCTTGGCTATGTAGGCTTGCCACTGGCCGAGGCCTTTGTGCGTCAGAACCTGACTGTTGTGGGCTTTGACATTGATGCAGCCAAGGTGGAGATGCTGGAGGGTGGCAAGTCCTATATCAAGCATATTTCCGATGCGCGTATCCAGTCGATGAATGCCTCCGGACATTTTTCCTCAACTACCGACTTTAACGGCCTGAAATCTGTGGATGCCATCCTGATCTGCGTACCAACGCCGTTGGGGGCACATCGCGAGCCGGATCTTTCTTATGTCATTGCTACAACCGAGAATATTGCCCGGCATATACAACCGGGCCAGTTGATCGTTTTGGAATCCACCACCTATCCCGGCACCTCCGAAGAAGTGCTGCAACCCATATTGGAAGCTGGTGGCCTGAAAGCCGGCGTGGATTTTGCCATTGCCTATTCGCCAGAGCGCGAAGACCCGGGCAATCCCAATTTTGAAACCTCAACCATACCCAAGGTGGTGGGGGCGTCTTCCACGCCAGAACGTGAGATGGCCTGCGCGCTTTATGGAGCCATTGTGCCCACCGTGCCGGTGCCAAACCTGCGCACCGCCGAGGCGGTAAAGCTGACGGAAAATATTTTCCGCGCCGTCAATATCGCCCTGGTGAACGAGCTGAAAGTCGTTTTTGAGGCGATGGACATTGATGTCTGGGAAGTGATCGAGGCGGCCAAGACCAAGCCCTTTGGCTATATGGCGTTCTACCCCGGTCCCGGCCTTGGCGGGCATTGCATTCCGATTGATCCGTTTTACCTGACCTGGAAAGCCCGAGCCTATGGCCTGAACACCCGCTTTATCGAACTGGCTGGTGAGATCAATTCCAACATGCCCGGTCATGTGGTGGATCGTCTGGCCGAGGCCATGAACGCAAAACTGGGTCTGGCCATGAAGGGCGCCAAGGCGCTGGTGGTCGGTCTGGCCTATAAGAAAAATGTCGATGATATGCGTGAAAGCCCGGCACTGGAGCTGATCGACAAATTGCGCGCCCGTGGCATGGAGGTCGAATATTATGACCCTTATATTCCGGTGGCTCCGTCCATTCGTGAACACCCTGAGGTCGAAGGCATGGTCTCGGCCATCTGGACAAAAGAAGCATTGTCAAAGTTTGATGTGGCGTTGATTGCTACCGACCATGACGATGTGGATTATGCGCCGCTGCTGGCCGCTGTTGATCTGGTGGTCGATACCCGCAACGCCATTAAAGAGCGCTCAGATAAGGTTGTGCGTGCCTGAGCGTTGTCATTGCCGGTGCTCAAGGTAAAGTGAGCTATGCCGGAACCAGAGAAAAATACTGAGGATTATCGACCAAATATTATCCTGTTTGCGCGCCATTTTCCGCCCCATGTCTCTGGCGGGGCGCGGCGCCCGTATTATCTGGTCAAGGCATTGCAGGATCTTGGCTGTCGGGTGTTTGTTGTGGCCCCGGCCTTGCCAGACGGGATTGAAGGCATTGCCGTGCCCCATGTGCAGCCGGACCCGGTTACTGGCATCCCTTTACCGCCCGGCCTACGCGATCACTTGCGCGATTGGCTGCTATGGCCGGACCCGGACATTCGCTGGACTAAAAGGGCAATCCACGCCGCCCAGAAGGCGATCCCCTTTCAGCCCGACTGGGTGATCACTACCAGTCCGCCGGAATCCATCCATTATGCTGGCCAGTATTTTAAAAACACGACAGGCTGTCACTGGTTTGCCGATATGCGCGACCACTGGCTGGTCAGGCCATTTCGCAGACAACGTGAAAGCACCATTAGGAATTTTATTGAACGCAGGATCGCATCAAAAATGCTGCGCCAGGCAGATCTGATCAGTACGGTGAATCATGCCATCGCCGAGGAAATGCACCGCTATGTCTGCGAACCGGGCAAGGTTTTTGTCTTGCCACATTTTTCAATTTTGGAAGAAAGCATCGCACCGGACGATGAAATCACCCTCCCTGCCAATAAAGTGAACCTTGTCTATACGGGGAGCTTTTCTCTTTCTGATCCCGATTGTAATATCGGCGATACTCTGGATGTCTTTGCCCGAGCCACCGCGCAAAACCAGGCTTTGCATTTGCATATTGCCGGTCGTTTGAGCGCGGCGGAGGAAGAGCAGATTCAAGCCAGCAATTGTGCCGATAAAATCACCCTTTATGGCGTGTTGTCCCTGCAACAATCTCATGCTCTACAGAACGCGGCGCACGCCCTGGTTCTGGCTGGCTCTGCCCATGCGTTAACGCCGCCCGGTAAAGCCGCTGAATATGCAGTCAGAGCAAAACCCATTGTCGCCATTACCGAGGCACAATGGGCGATGCTCTATAATGGTGAAAAGACGGCTGTCGAACATATGGTGACATTAAGCGCTGACACGCACGCTTTATCAACGCATGTYCCGTTCACACAGGAGGAAACGGCCACAGAGATTTTACAAAAAATGCGTGCGTTTTCAAAAATGCCCCGCGGGGGTCCTCATGACCGCTGAGACAAAAGCAAAACGGCGCCATGTCGTTATTACGCTGGACGGCCCTGTGGATCTGTAGATATGGAATTAAACTCATCCACGAGTACTATTAAACGCTTGGCATACACGGTCCAGTTATCACGCTCAATAAACGTTCGGCAATTCGATTTTGCTTCAGCGAATTGTTCATCCGTAAGCTCTTGTATGATCATAGCAATTTGCTGAGGGGATGGATCTGGTGGCAACACCCAGCCAATGCCATCCTGGGTTACGGCTTTGTACAGCTCTGGCACCGGGCTTACGAGTATTGGCACCCCGGCGTTAGGGTATTCCCACAATTTGTTAGGAGAGCAGGCCCAATGGTTTAGACCATCATTCGGATAAGGAATGGCACCCAAGGTTGCCCCTTGTGACCATAGGGGCAATTGCTCCTGCACCGCCGGCGGGATCATGCGCACCTTATCATAATTCTCTGGATCAAGTTTTGGAATATTTTCTAAGAGAATTTTTTTGAGAACGCCGATTTCAATTTCAGAGCGCAGATTGGTCCCGGCCTTGTCCCACTGTGTCAGCGTTTTTATTACCTTGTTGATATAGCGTTGCACCAACCGGTTACGCACTTTCATCGTGTCTACAAGCTCAGGCTGGCTGAGTTCGTCCCCTATGCCTAACTGGGCTTCAATCCCACCTTGTGACCATTGCGGATCCGTATCCAGCAACAGGTTGGTGTTATTCGATGCCTCGCTGGCTTCGATGACATCATTTTCAGTAAGTGCATTATTATAGATGGCCCTGATATTCTTTTCCAAAGCGCCCACATCCGTTGCTGGGGAAAGGGATAAGAGAATGTCCCGCGCCTCGGATGTGATTTTCTCGCGGCCCTTTCTCTTCAGCTCACAGATAATATTATCGATCGTTGTCTTGGTCCATTCTTCGGCCTGTTCCTCAATCAGTTCCTCTAGCTCCTCTTGCAGGCGCCCCCATCCCATCAGAACAACAGACCAGTCATCAGGCAGAAAAGGGGCCGCCTTGACGATACTTTCAATGCCACGATTGGGGGAATATCCGCCCTGATACAATAAAATTTTTCTGCCATAGGGTAATTTGGCGGCTTCGTGCAAACGCCCATCATAGGGCTTTAAATTCGCTTTTGGAGTTGCATTTTTGATGATAACGGTTTTTTTGATTACTGGATAAATTTCTTTGTAAATTTCAGCAATGGTCTCATTGACGGTGACAAACGCATCCACCTCAGAAAAGTATTTTTCATGCAATTTTTTATAACGCTTCAATATATGCGGCGCGCCCTGGACGAGGGCGTCATACATTTCATGGGCGTCATAAATCAGGGGGATGCCCAGTTTTTTCTTTACAATGACACCGGCCTTTAAGGTGCCGACCTCATGGCAATAGATCAATTCCGGTTCAAGCTCCAAGGCCAGTTCAACCATGCGCTTGGTCTGTAATGTATACACAGATCGGTATTGGATGAGTGCCGCAAGATTTCGCAACTGGTTCACGAAAAATGGCCATAACCCTTCATTGCCGATCATTTCAAACAAAAACTGAGTGGAGCCAAGGTGAATGCGCTCAATATCGGCAAAGTCTAGAGCGAAATTTGAAAAATTCTTCGCGGGCGCAAAGAAAACGGTAAATATGGATTTTACCTTGCGCAACATGGACATCATGCCGGGTCTGACATAGCGCCAGCCAAACCATGCGCCAGCAGCAAGAATGACAAGAAGCACCATAAAGCCAAGTAATAAGGCAAAACTTCCAATCAGGCCGATTTCGTTAAATCGCCCATTATACAGGTTCGTCAAAATTTCACTGCTGGTCCATACCGCCAACACGGAAGCCGTCATCCCATTCCATAGCCCGGCAATACTATCGCTAATACCCAGGATCGCATTAACATAGAGCCCCAGTTTTAGGAGCTGGTATACCAGATATGAACCCAGCATAGCCCCAAGAAAGGTAATCAACAGCAAAATCAGGGTGGTACGCTGAAAGGCAGAAGCCTGCCAGTTGACCCGATGCACAATCAGATTTTCCTGCAAAATTGCTGCAATACTTGTATGTTTGGGTTCCCGTATACCGATAACATCAACACTATGCCCGGCATCAACCAGTGTGCGGGCCTCTTTGACTACTCTGACGTCGCGAGCGCCTGAGTTAGGCACCATGGCTACTATCTTCATGGACGTTCCTTCACATATATGTTTCTGGCGCTTCAGCTTTGGAAGCGGGCAAGAATTATATCAACGATGATGTGGGCGGCATCCCCATTACCATAATCCGGTATTTGATCTCTACTACCAACCCAGTCGGGCATAGTCCACAATCGGTTCCAACCGGTTTGGATGGTTTCCACCCATTCTGTTTCATCACGCATGGTGATGCAGGGCGTGCGATGGAAATATGCCTCTTTTTGCACCCCCCCCGAATCCGTAATGACCAGGTCACTATGATTGAGCAATGTATGGAGTTCAAAATAACCAACCGGATCAATCATTTTTATCCCGGAAGGAGAAAATTCGCGTTTCTGTAAGTGCTTTCGCGTTCGCGGATGCACCGAAAATAAGATCTGCCTGGCTTTTGCCTCTTGCTCAAGAAATGCCAAAAGACTTCCCAGTCTTTCAGGGTCATCCGTATTTTCTGCCCGGTGCAGCGTGCAGAACGCATAGGGTTTGCCAGCCAGAGCGTATTTTTCTAGTATAGCAGAATTATTTTTGGTGCGTTCAATGGCGTGTAAGGTCGCATCATACATTACATCTCCAACATGATGTACGCCTTTGATAATTCCCTCTGTTTTTAGGTTTTTTACGGATTCCAGTGTTGGGCAAAACAACAAATCTGATAATTGATCACTAAGGATGCGATTGATTTCTTCAGGCATTCTTCTGTTGAAAGAGCGAAGCCCCGCCTCAACATGAATGACAGGAATATGTAGCTTTGTCGCCGCCAGTGCACCGGCAAGGGTGGAATTAGTATCCCCGTAAACCAGAACTGCATCTGGTCTTTCTTCCATATAGATGGCCTCTAGTCCTTCAAGCATTCGCCCGGTCATTTGGCCATGACTGCCACCACCTAATGCCAGATTATAGGCAGGTTCTGCGATATCCAGTTCCCGAAAGAATATTGCAGACATATTTTCATCATAATGCTGTCCGGTATGGACCAGTATTTCATTCAATCCCTCTTTGCAGGCAAAGACCCGGCTAATGCTGGCCGCCTTAATAAATTGAGGCCGAGCCCCTACTATCGTGATAATTTTTAGGGATTTAACTGCCATAAGAGCCATTTCATTACGCCGTACATTAAAAAATAAATTGGATTAGCGCTATGACATTATGTCTTTCCATAAGCAATACGAAGAATGTGATAATAATAGGGGAATACGCTTCGGCAGCCGTATATTGCATTCTTAACGTTTTTGTGGACGTATAATGCACTCACGACCTATATTAAAGTCTTCTGGATTGAAATCATAAATTATGAAGGCATCATTAGCGACATTTATTAAATGGTGCCGTGATGATGTCTTGCCATTTTGGAAAAGTCATGGTGTAGACCATAAATCAGGTGGATTTTATGAGCAATTACACTTTGATGGGACGCCGGATAATCAGGCCGTTCGCCGGTTGCGGGTAAGTTCGCGCCAGATTTATGCCTATTCACAGGCCAGTGTTTTGGGGTGGATGGATGCGCGCGCCCTGGTCAACTGGGCCGTGGACTATCTGGTAAGCAAGCC
>NVVU01000006.1 GCA_002733485.1 Robiginitomaculum sp. | reverse complement strand
TTGCTGCACCTGCAACCCCACGAACACCCCAATAACCACAATGATGAAATCAAGGAAAATGGCGGTCCATTCCTGATGGCGAAAATGCAATATGACGCGGCGCAGGATCATGGGGTTTTCTCCAGCGCCTCGCCTTGCGGTTTTATCCGTAAATTATTCATATAATCGGCGAGAAAATTTTCATCTATCCCGTCAACAATAGGCCCTGCCACTTCCATCATGGGTGTGCCTTCCCAGCCGCTACTTTGCAAACTCCACCAATGCTTGGCAAACCGACTGCCGAAGTAAAATTTTGCATTGTTTAATATATGCTGGCGGACTTCACCACGGCTTACCAGACCGGCGTCCTCCATCTTAAACCTTACATCCCATTGTAACATCAGCGAGACCAGCAGCGCTTCTACCGTACGCATTTCAGAATCGGTCAAGTCTTCGGGGTTGCGGATAGACCTGATCCAAACTTTTGAAATTTCAGGCTTGGCAATGTTGAGCTCGATCTCTGCGAGAAAGCTGTTTTTGGTTATTTCCATATTTGCTTGGGTTAGCTTGGCGTTCTGGCGCACCTCGATAATCAGGATGATCAACCCCAACACAACGCCGATATTTGCTCCCAATGTCAACCAACGGTTTAACCGGCCAATTTTATTTTTCTTTGCCATTTTATTTCCCCCCCTTCAAATCAAGCAACTGACCCAGTGAATAGCTGCCCTCGCCGCTGGCCAGCAAGGTTTCAACATAGGCCACGAAATCCGGGGATAATCCTTCTACCGCGAAGTCGTTCCAAATGGTGCGACCTCCGGGTGTGGTCAGCACGGTGAGGATGTCTTTTTTAACCGGATGCCACTGACTTTCAGGCAATGTTTTATTTTGGTAATGCTCAAACATGGTATTATAGACGGTGAAATGTTGGGCAACAAACCACATGAATTGCAGATTTTCGTCTTTGTCCAAACTGTCAGAGCTTTCCAGCCCACGCCGGATAACGCTGGCTACCTGTTTGTTTTCGATAACGGCTATATTGATATTCCCGGTGGCCTCTAAAAACTGGTAGGCGGCATTGGATCTGGCCTGCAAAGTATTTTGCCTTACCTGTACCGCCAGATAGACCACCGAAGGTACCAGCGCAAAAACCGCCAAGACTTGCGACAAGAGATAAATATCATTTAATGTCATGCTCTACCCCTCCCCTTTACTTACACACAAAATCATTGTTGCCACTTTTAATAATGCYTTTTTGGCCCATGCTTGATCCGTGCCGCAGCGCCCTTTGGCATGGCGACCGATTTACAAGGACGTTTCTTTAATTAATTGGATGAGGTTCCGGGTCTGCGCCAAAGTGTCTTCTGCATTTTTCTGGTTCCCTTTGCTCATGGTTAGACGAACGGTCACAATGTTTTCGAGCTTAAGGTTGCTGACAACCGCCGCTACCTCATTTTGAAAAGGGGAGGGCGGCATTTCCAGGTCAATATCTGGAATAAATTCTTGAATGGAAGAAAAGGCGATGGTTTCACTGTACGTATTATGAATAAAATTATCACGATAAACGAGGGCGTCCTGATTGGTTCGGATCAAATCCGCGACTTTGTAATCCCATTGCCCAAAAGATTGCCTTAGCGCACTAACCCGGGGACCGGTAAACTGTTCTGACGTCAGTAGTTTGTCGAGCGCATCGCGCTTAATCAGGAGGGTCGGTACTGGTAATGCCCGCCAGAGAAGCCGGTTTAACTCGTCATTTGACACTTCAATCTTACCAGCAAAGACACCTCGAAATTTTACCATGTCGGTAACAACGCCATCCAGATCTTCAATGTAGTTTTGCAGCCGATCGCTGTTTTCAGTCATTTCCTCGGCCACCAATAATAGCTGTTGCTCCATACGCTGCTTTGCAATGCGCCCATCGTTCCAATTGCTCACTTGCAAACCAACAATCACCCCCACCACGACAATGACGAAGTCCAGAAATATCGCGGTCCATTCCTGATGGCGAAAATGCTTGATAACCCGGCGCAGGATCATGATGGCCCCCATAACGTTTTTTATGTTTATGCGAAACTTTCTAGCACAAATACGGGGCGCTAACAGGAAAAAGCAAAGGCGCTCTACGCACTTTTGCTTTTCCCCGCCCGCTTTCTTTATCCCGGTGTCGCCGCCGAACCGGCAAGCAAGCCACCATCAATGGTCAGCTCTGACCCGGTGATATAGGCTGCCTCGTCCGAAGCCAGCAATACCGCCAATGCCGCCACCTCCGCTGGCGTGCCAAAACGCTGCATCGGCGTATCGGCAACAAAAGCCTTCATACGCGCATCGCGGTCCGGTCCATCGCCCAGCATGGGTTCCCACATGGGGGTGAGAATGGCCGCCGGGTGGATGGAGTTACAGCGAATGTTGAGGCCGTTTTGCGCGCAATAAAGCGCCACGGTTTTTGAGTGGTTGCGGATTGCCGCTTTGGAGGCGGCATAGGCCGCCGCCGCCGGAACGCCCACCATGCCCGAACGCGACGAGATATTGATGATCGAGCCCGATGGCCGGCCGCGCATGGCCGCAATGCCATAACGACAGCCCAAAAACGTGCCATCAGTATTCACCGCATGGACGGCGCGCCAATTCGCCAGCGATGCGTGTTCCGGGTCATGGTTGATGACACCGTTTTCAAAGCCGGTAATGCCGGCATTATTGACCAGCACATCCAAGGCGGGCACCGCTTTGGCGATGGTGGCCCAGTCCGCTTCGCTGGCCACGTCAAGCTTCAGAAAATCTGCCCCTAAATCGCACGCGGTTTGGCGGCCGGTGTCTTCGTCGATATCGGTTACATAAACCTGGGCGCCTTCGGCGATAAAGGCCCGGGCGATGGCTTCGCCAATCCCACGCGCAGCCCCAGTGATCAGGCAGATCTTGCCATTTAATCGTTTCATTGTTGATTGTCCTTGAGAAAGATAAAGAAATTTGGACGTGACATGCCCTAGTTTCGTCTTTGCCGATTACGAGCGGTTACGCGTGTTCATTGGCTTTTCTCCTCAAGAGCTGGATTAGTTGCACTTTGGTCTTGAAACGTCAATGCGCTGAGCTATTTAGATAGGCACAGTGGGTATGAAAACTATGATTGATATTGGCATTGCGGATTTATCCCGACCTGACCTGATGGCGCTGATCAGCGATCATCTTGGCCATATGGCTGGCATTTCGCCGCCCGAAAGCAACCACACTCTGGATATGGATGCCTTAAAAAACCCCAACATCACAGTGTGGACGGCCCGCCGGCAGGGCCAGCTCTTGGGGTGCRGCGCCTTAAAAGAGCTGACCCCGGACCACGGCGAAATAAAATCCATGCGTACCCATAAAGACCATTTGCGACAAGGCGTCGCCGCGCGCCTTCTGGAGCACATTATCAACRCGGCCCGCCAGCGGTTCTATCGACGGCTCAGCCTGGAAACCGGAACCCAGGATGAATTTGCCGCCGCCCAAGCCTTATACCGCCGTAATGGGTTTGAATATTGCGATCCATTTGCCGATTATTGCCTTGACCCGTTCAGCTGTTTTATGACGTTGAAGCCATAGAGACAGAGACGTCGACGCAGGATCATTGCTGGATATCCATCAAATACGCATCCAACAGATTGGTCCGGTCAATGACAAGCTGTGCGGCAAAAAGTTTGGCGTCCAGGTTGGAGAGTTGACGAACAAGGTCTTTGCGAATGTTGAGCTCCAAAATGGTTGCAACGCCAAACGATACATCGCTCGGGCTCAGGTCAGGATCGCAATCAGCAGGCAAAGCAAGGGTCGGCTCTCCGTTTTTGCCAGTGGTAACAATATCACCACATGCCGCGCGGATCGCCTGTTGCACATTATATGGCATATTACGTCGAACCAGCTCACGGTAAGAGGTTTTGTCTCGCAAGCTAGATATTTGGGCCTTTATGCTGCGGTAAAAATTGGCTAATCGCTTTCTCACGGCAATATCAGAGATTGCATTATTGGCGCCGACTGACAGGATTTCGTTATAGGTGTCACGTCCGTATTCACGTTGCAACATCTGGCTTGCCTGGTAAATATCAACCAAAAACTGTTCGCCAAGTGTCTCTGGTGATTGATCCAGTGCACTCAAGGCCTGCAATGCATTGGTTCTGGTCTGGCGAAAATAGGTAAGCCGCTGACTAATATCCTCCTTGCTTGCCGCAAGTTCTTCACGAAGGCGCTCAATATAGGTTTGCGCTGTTTGTTCTCGCAATCGTGCATCATTCCAATTGCTGACTTGCAAGCCGATGAACACGCCAACGACTACGATGAGGAAATCAAGGAAAATGGCGGTCCATTCCTGCTGGCGAAAATGCTTTATGACGCGGCGTAAAATCATGGAGCATGCCTTTCGGTGCCTGAAAGGGCTTCGTCGATCAAGGGCTGAATAGGCGCAAAGGCCGGGCGAATTTCTTCCCAAAAGCCATGCGTGCCAGGAAAGTCAAAATAGAGTGTGATAATGGTTTTGATATTGCTAATTTGTTTTTCGCAAAAGGCACCGGCACGCATCGTTTGCTCAAGATGATGGTGCCAACTCTCTAGGCCATTAAGCAAACGAATATGGATATGATCGAAAACCATTTTTTCCGCTTCGCTTAGCCTGGCGCGATCCATGCGGCCTTTCAACACAATCCTTGCCCGCTCTTCGGATTCGCTCATCAGGTCGCAAAATGCATTTAAGGTGTCCGACGTATGCCGGTACGCCTCCAGTTCACGTTGTTTGTTGGCGCTGCGTACCTGACCCGACAGGTAGATAAGCGTTATGAAGACAGCGATGGAGCTGCCTACCGTAGCCAATGCAGTCATCGCCTCCCAGGTCATGGTGTTGTTTTATACATTGGTGTGGCCCCCGGCACTTTGCCTACACCTTATCGTATCATTTGGGAAAAACGAAATTTTATCAGGGAGCCATGATGCGCTTGGGCTGTATCATAATTTGTCATCACCCGACTAGTTCGGGTGATCCAGTTCTTTTACGAAAAGAAAACTGGATTACCGGGATAAGCCCGGTAATGACAGGCTTGAGCATCCATGCTTCGAGCAATCCGTTCACGTCACAATCTGCGCGGCCAGCTCGCTCATCTGGGTGTTGGCAATGGCCAGTTTGGCTAAGGTCCATTCTCCAGTGGCATCCAGTTCGTCAAAGGTTTGCATGGTCTTGATAGCCAGCGCTCCATTGGCCTCTTTCCAGTCTTGCACAACCCCATCTGCCCAATCCCGATCCGACGTGCCGTCCCTGGTTTTGGGCCCGTTGGTATTTTGCATGGCATGGGCCATAGCCGAACAGGTCAGACCGCGCTGGGCGCTGTACAGATCCTCGATCAGGCGGCGCACCGCCAGGCGGTCCCAGCGCTGATCGGTGTCCAATTGGCCGGCGGCCCCGCGCAAACGATCAAAGCGGAACTGATCACCAAAGGCATGATACAGCGCCGCAACGGGCAGCACCGGCCAGTCTTCCTTTGTCGCGAGGTCCAGCACGTCGGTCGCCGAGATCAGCGGACGCAACATGGAAATGTCGTGCGCCAGCTCACCGGGAGCCCCATCGTTTTCAAAGCGGGCAATGCGATTGGTAATGCGTTCCTGCTCGAACGGGGAAATGAAACTGGCCGTTTCGGCACACAGGCCTGCAATGCCGTCCTTATAGGTGGCAATGAAGGCGCCCAGCTCCTTGATGTTCGCGCCAAAACGCCGGGCCAGCCAATAGCTTTCGCGGCGAACCAGACGCATCACTTCGCGGTGCAATTCATAAAGTCCAGCAACCGGGGCCTTGTTATCATAAGCATTAATGCGCGCAATCAGGTCATCAAACCCAAACAACTGGCGGCTGGCTTCAAACGCACGAGCGGCGTCGGCGGTGTCAACCCCGGCCCCGGCTGCCAGGCGGTAAATAAAGGTCGGCCCGCCCTGATTGACAATATCATTGACCAGAGCCGTGGAAATGATTTCCCGGTGCAGGCGGTGGCTTTCCCGCTCCTCGGTATATCCCTGCACTGCCTTTGGAAAATAATGGGTAAGCAAAGGCGCAAAATGCGGATCGTCCGGTAAATGACTGTCCAGCAATTCCTCGACCAGTGTGTTTTTGGCATAAGCCATCAGCGTGGCAATTTCGGGACGAGTCAGGGTGTCACCGGCTTCGCGCCGTGACAGCATTTCATCCGATGAGGGCAAGCCCTCAACCACCCGGTCCAGCTGGCCTTTATCCTCCAGGCTTTCCATATAGCGCTCAAAGGGTTCCATATCATAGGGAGCGGTTAGCTGGGCCATGGAAAGCGCCAGCGTCTGGTCGTAATTATGGCGCAGCACATGCTCAGCCACATCATCGGTCATCGAGGCCAGCACCTTGTTGCGGCCTTCAAGGGTTAACTTGCCGGCACGAATAGCGGCGTTCAGCAGAATTTTCAGATTAACCTCATGATCCGAAGTATCCACGCCAGCCGAATTATCAACAAAGTCTGCGTTAATGCGTCCACCGGCTTTGGCGTATTCGATCCGACCAGCCTGGGTTATGCCCAGATTGGCGCCTTCGCCGATGACCTTGGCTCCGACCTCGCCGGCATTGACCCGAATGGCATCATTGGCCTTGTCGCCAACCTGCCAGTTCTGCTCTTTGGTACTTTTGATATAGGTGCCGATGCCACCAAACCACAATAGCTCGCACTTTGCCTGCAACAGGGCATTGATAATATCATTGGGCGTAGCGGCCTTGCCTTCAAGGCCGGTCATTTTGCGCATTTCATCCGTCAGGGAGATGGATTTGGCACGACGACTGAAAATGCCGCCTCCTTTGGAGATCAGTTTTTTGTCATAGTCCTGCCAACTGGTGCGAGGCAGATCAAACAGGCGTTTGCGCTCTGCCCAATTGACTGCTGCATCACCGGGATCCGGGTCAATAAAAATATCGCGATGGTCAAAGGCCGCCAACAGAGCGGTGTGTTTAGAGAGCAGCATGCCGTTGCCAAACACATCGCCAGACATATCGCCGACGCCGATCACGCTGAACGGCTCGCTCTGGATGTCTTTACCCATTTCGCGGAAGTGCCGCTTCACCGCTTCCCAGGCGCCGCGCGCGGTAATGCCCATTTTCTTGTGGTCATAGCCAACCGAGCCACCAGAGGCGAAGGCATCATCCAGCCAGAAGCCATATTCCTCGGCCATGGTATTGGCGATATCGGAAAATGTTGCCGTACCCTTGTCGGCGGCGACCACCAGATAGGGGTCATCCTCGTCCCAGATCACCAGGTTTTCCGGGTGCACCACATTGCCGGCCGTATCCAGCGTGTCAGTCAGGTCCAGAAGGCCGCGAATAAAGCTCTTATAGGCGCTGATGCCTTCGGCCTGAATTTCATCTCGCGTGCCGCCTCGCGGCAGGCATTTGGGGAAAAACCCGCCCTTTGAGCCAACAGGCACTATGACGCTGTTTTTCACTTGCTGTGCTTTTACCAGGCCCAGCACTTCAGTGCGAAAATCATCGCGCCGGTCAGACCAGCGCAAACCCCCACGGGCCACGGGGCCAAAGCGCAAATGCACCCCTTCTACATCCGGGGACCAGACAAAGATTTCCCGGTACGGCTTGGGGGCCGGCAGGGTTTCCAGCTCGCGGCTGGCAATTTTGATGGAAATTCGGCTCAATGGTTCGCCATTGGCATCGCTCTGATAAAAGCTGGTGCGCTGTATGGCGCAAATCAGCCGCATCAGGCGGCGCAATACCCGGTCGTGATCCAGGCTGGGCACCTTGTCCAGACAGGCGATAATCTCTTCACAGGTTTTACCTTGCGCGGTTTTGCGCTCGTCCAGCGTACTATGGGCATCGGGATGAAAGCGGGTGCGGGCCAGCGCCAGCAACAGGCTGGAAATTTCGGGATTTTCGGCCAGCGCTTCTTCTTGCACCCGTTGCGAAGGATCCAGCCCCGATTGCGAGCGGTAACGGGCACAGGTGCGCAAAAAGGCGGCGCTGCGCCAGTTTACCCCGAGACGCAGGACCAGCCGGTTAAAGCCGTCATTTTCCGACCGGCCGCCCCAGATTGCCACCAGAGCATCCTGTACCGGGCTGGCGATGTGCGCCAGATCCAGCACTTCACCATCGGAGCTGCGCAATTCAAAGGCATGCACCCACACCGCATCGCGGTCCCTGGCCTGCACAGGATAGCTGGCCTCTGTCAGGGCCTCGAAGCCCATGGCTTCAAAGATCGGCATAACATCGGAGAGCGGCAAGCAATGGCCTGTTTTATAAAGCTTGATGCGGATCAGGGCCGGCGCATCATTGCTATGGCGATAGAGCCGCGCTGATAGGCCGGGGGCTCCCTTTAGGGCTTCTACCTGAGCAATATCCACTAATGCTTCCTCGGCAGAATAGGCCTCTTTATACCCGGCAGAAAAGGCACCGCGATAAGCGCCCAGCATTTCTTGCAAGCTGGTAGGGGCGCCGGTACTGCGCGCGGCGGATTCCAGCCGGTCATGCCAGGTGCGCGCCAATTGCGCGATTTGGCGTTCCAGATCCGCCAGATCCGGTTCCAGATGGTTGTGGGGGTCAAGGCCGATAATGATATGCACCCGGGCCAACGGACCATCGCCAAAATGCGGGTAATAGGCAGACAGGCGTCCGCCAAAGGATTTGCTGACGAGCTCGCCAACATCTTCGCGCAATTGGGTGTTGTAATGCTCACGCGGGATAAACACGAAAACGGACACAAAACGGTCAAAGCGATCCCGGCGCACAAACAGCTTGGGACGCGGGCGGTCATTCAGATGCAATATGCCGCGGCTGATTTCCAGTAATTCCTCTTCCGAGATCTGGAACAGCTCATCGCGGGGGTAATTTTCAACAATGTTTTGCAGTTTTTTGGCATTATGTGTACCAGGTCCGCGCTGGGCACGCATCAGAACTCGCCGTACTTTGCGGCGGATCAAGGGCACATCGCGGGCCATGCGGTCATAGGCCTCGGCGGTGAAGAGGCCTACAAAGCGGGTTTCCCCGGTCACCTGGCCATCCTCGCGCCAATGTTTGACGCCAATGTAATCCATATAAATGCGGCGGTGCACGCGGGAGCGCATATTGGACTTGGCCACGATTAGCGGCGTGGGCTCGTTCAGAAATTCCTGAATGGCTGGGGCCAGCATGCTGGGCTCAGAACCACGGCGCAGCACATTGGTATCGTCAGCACGCAACAATCCCAGACCGCTCCCGGGTACGATATCCGGCTCGGCGTGCAGCAATTTACCCTTTTCATCGGTGGGGAATGTATAGCGCCGACTGCCCAGAAAGGCGAAATGCTCGTCGCGCAACCAACGCAGAAACTCGATACATTCGGCCACTTCCTCTTCGGGGGCGGCAGCCGGGGCCTCATGTAATTCTTCAATGGCGCGGTTCATTTCGGCGCGCATGCCCATCCAGTCATCCACAGCCATTTCAATATCGCGCAAGGTGGCCTTCACCCCTTTAAGAACCTTCTCGCGGCGGTTTTTACTCAAGGGCTCAAACTGCACCTGGATCATGCTTTCGCGGATCGCCGGTGCCGATGCATCCCGTTCACCAGTTTCGGCGCGCCCCAGATCAATTACCGGGTGGAACATGGCCAGTGTATTAACGCCCCATTGGCCCAGTTCACCCATGACCGAATCGACCAGAAACGGCTTGTCGCCAATAATAATTTCCAGAAGGTCGCGCCCCAAAGGCGTGCCCACGGCGGTTCGCCCAGGGCGGATTYGCRCCAGCGTTTCGCCGGGCTTGCGCACATTACCGTATTCCCAGAAGCGCACGGCCCCGGCCAGCACGTCTTCTATGGTCAGGCCCTCTATATCCTCGGCCACCGCATCTTCATGCACCAGTTTTAAATATCGGCGGGCTTCGCGCGAAAGCGTACCCCTGCTATGCAACGACGCCCCTGCCGGTCCTTCAGCAAGGGCGATAAAATCTTTTACATCAAAAGCATGTTTGGATGAGCCGTTCGCCGCAGTCATAGCGGTCCTCCTTACCTCGGCAATTGCCGTGGTTAAAGCCACAGCCATAGGCTGCGTAATGGCGGCCTATTAAGCCTGTTGAAGCTCTAGCGCAAGAACAATTATGAAGAGGTAAATTGCCCACTATTTTCCTTAGTCGGAAAAAAGTGGGCCGTCGAACGGGGACAATGTCCGACGGCCCGTAACAGGCCCCGCTTTGCAGGCTGGGGGGACGCACGCGTAGGCCTGAAATCAAACTCGTTTCAGCTGATAAACAACTGGTTTGTGTGCACGCCCACGGCCAAACAGCCGGTCGCTATCAAAATGATAAGCGCGAAAATACCCGCTCCCAATCCTTTCATAACGCTCTCCCTGATCATTATGCGCGATTACACAACCCCATATAGGACCGGTTGTGGGGATTTTGCACCACACGTCCGGTCACAAGAGCGTGAGCAGAAAATGAGAAGGCTTTACAGACCCGGTTGCGGGGTGCGTTTAAGGCCTTTTTCGGGATGCCCATCCTGGGACAAAAGTACAGCAACCGGACGGGTGCTTTTGAATTGTGCCAGTATTATCATTAGCATAACGGTAAGAGGGGCAGAGAGAAACATGCCGGGCAGGCCCCAGATAGCCCCCCATAACGAAAGCGTGAGGATCACCACCAGGGTGGACAGGTTCATACTGTCGCCCTGCATACGTGGCACCATGAAATTGCCGATAGAGAACTGCCAGAAGCCGACGCCGGCAAAGATAATCGCCGGTTGCCAGTAATTGGGAAACTGCACCAGAGCAAAAAGAACCGGAAACAAGGTGCCGATCAATGGCCCGATGGTGGGTACATAGCCCAGAAGGAAAATCACAAAGGCCCAGAATAATGCCTGATCCAGACCGACCAGCTTCATGGTGATATAACAGCCCACGGCAGTGATGGCTCCGGTAAAGGTCTGTACCCATAAATAGGTGCCCATGGCATGGCGCATCGACGCGCTAATGGCGGCGGCACGGGCGCGGGCATCAGGGTCGGGAAAAAGCGCATCCAGCTTTTTGGGGAAGTTGGACTGTGCGGAAAATAAAAATGCCACATAAATGGCAACGAATAAAGCATTGGAAGCCAGCCCGCGTAAGGATTGCGCCAGGTCTGCCAGGAATGCGCCGGGATTGATGCGTTCCAGCAATTGGCCGACGGTGGGGGCATTTTTATTGCCAACCAGGCCATAGGCATCGTGCAGCAACTGGTCCAGCCTNNGKYGCSATWKGCGCTGCCATTTGAGGCAATGTCGCTGGCCGTGCTGGCCAGCACCGCACCGATTATGGCTACGGAAAAACCAACCACGCCCAGAGCTATGCTCAAGGCCAGCCATCGCGGGATAATATGCAGGCGCAGCTCGATCTCTTCAGTAACGCCATCAATGACCAGCCATAAAAACACCGCCAGTGCAAACGGGGCCAGAACATCGCGGAACCAGTACATGCCGACGATCACGGCAGCCGCCGCCAGGATTAAAACTCCGGTGCGTGTTGCGGTATCCATAATGGTTCCTTTTCCGCCTGCTGGTGTCYAGTCATCACAAATTTTGTCCTGTGCGTAAAGGCATGCGCCAGGCTTTCATGGCGCTTTGCCTTTCTTTTTTCAGGGTTCCCTGAAGCGGATTCGGGGGATCCCTTGCAGCATGGATGGCAACTTGCCAACATCTCTGGCAAAAATTTCGCAAAAAGATTGCCCGTCCTTGCGCACCATCCTATCCTTGTTCGCAAAGAGGGATAGAGGACGTATGAACCGTTTCGTTTTTGAGACCGTTGGCCGTATTGTAGTTGGCGAAGCATTATGTACGTGTTTGAGCGAACATCTGGATAGTCTGGGCGCGATATCGCGGGTGGCTGTGGTGACCGACAAGGGCATTGTGGGGGCAGGTCTTCTTGAAAAACCACTGGCGGATTTGAAAAAGTCCGGAAAAGCAGTTTTTGTTTTTGACGAGGTAACCGCCGATCCACCCAGCACCATGGTTGAAGCGGCCGCAGCAAAGGTGCGAGCCTTTGCCCCCGATTGCATTATCGGTCTTGGCGGCGGCAGTACCATGGATACCGCCAAAGTGGTGTCGCTTTTGTGCGCCAGTGACCAAAGTCTGGATACGCTCTATGGGTTTAATCAGGCATTGGGCCCGCGTCTGCCCCTGGTGCTGGTGCCCACCACGGCGGGCACAGGGTCCGAAGTGACGCCCATTTCTGTTTTGACCAAAGATAATGGCGAGAAAGCGGGGATCATTTCGCCTTTGCTTTTTGCGGATATAGCATTGATTGATCCGGTGCTGACATTGGGTCTGCCCCGCCATATCACAGCGGCCACCGGGGTAGATGCCATGGTTCATGCCGTTGAGGCGCTGACCTCGGCCCGGATGAAAAACCCACTATCCGACAGCCTGGCTCTGGCAGCTTTGCAACGTCTGCACGGGGCAATGGAGCGCGCATGCAGTCATGGGGATGATATACAGGCGCGTACGCAAATGCTGCTGGGGGCCATGCAGGCCGGACAGGCCTTTGCCAATGCTCCGGTGGGGGCCATTCATGCGCTGGCCTATCCCATTGGCGGCCAGTTTCATGTCTCCCATGGGCTTTCCAATGCGCTGGTCATGCCCCATGTGATGCGATTTAATCTTTCAGAGGCCGCGCCCATCTATGCCCAGATCTATGAGGCATTAGGGTTGAGCGGTGCCATGTGTAATGCCAGCAAGGCCGAAGCCCTGATTGAAGAACTGGAACGTATTTGCGTGGCCATCGGGTTGGAGCGGCACTTGTCGGATGTGGGCATTGGTGCCAATGATCTACCCGCTATGGCCGATGAGGGGATCACCATAGAGCGGCTATTGGTGAACAATCCCAAAGCCATGACCCGGGACGACATTTTTGCCATATACGAGGCGGCGCTTTGAGGGAAACCCCGCACACGCGCCACGCCTATGGCTGGTTTACGCCCATGCCTACACGCTGGGCCGATAATGATGTTTATGGCCATGTCAACAACACCGCCTATTACGGTTTTTTTGACAGCGCGGTTAATCGCTTTCTCATTGAAGAAAATGCGCTGGATATTGAAAACGGCGACCAAATCGGTCTGGTAGTGCAGACCTCGTGTCATTATTTTTCCCCCCTGGCATTTCCCGATGTTCTGGATATCGGAATGCGCACCGAACGAGTGGGCAATTCCAGTGTTGTCTATGGGCTGGGCGTGTTTGGGCCAGAACAGGATAGCGCCAGCGCGCAAGGGCAGTTCGTCCATGTTTATGTAGACCGGAAAAGCCGCAAACCCAAACCATTGAATAAAAACCTGCGTCGGGCGGTAATGTCCATTAGGGGAGAAGAGCAGTCATGAAAAAAGTTGGAATTTGGGTCGGTGTACTTCTTGGCCTGATAGYGCTTGCGCTTATAGCCATGAGCCCGACCCCGCCGGCGCGTCTGGTCGATACGGCGGCGTTGCGTGCCAGTGCCAATGCCTATAGCGCCAAAATAGTGCGCGATAATTTGGGTGTGCCGCACGTATCGGGAAAGCGTGATGCTGATGCCGCCTTCGGGCTGGCCTATGCCCACGGTGAAGATGACTGGAAAACCATAGAGACCATGGTGCTGGCCTCGCGCGGACAGATGGCGCGCTATGAGGGCCTGTCGGGCACGCAAACCGATTATCTGGTGCATCTGTTTCGGATCAAAGAACTGGTGGATGAGCGGTATGATACCGATCTGGAGCCCAAAACCCGGGCCATGCTGGATGGCTATGCGGCGGGGCTGAACCTTTATGCGCTGGATCACCCGGACGCGGTTCGCCCGGGGGTGTTGCCCATTACCGGCAAGGATGTGGTGGCCGGTTTTGTATTCCGTGCACCGTTTTTTTATGGACTTCAGGACGAGCTGGCCGAGCTGTTCAAGGACCAGCCGACCAAAACCATTTCACTGCGCGATAGTGACAGCGCCTTTTTGGCCAGCAACACACCCAATCCGGAGCTGGGGTCAAACGCCTTTGCGGTGGCCCCAAAACGCTCAACCGACGGGGCGACGCGGCTGGTGATCAATTCGCACCAGCCCTATAGCGGCCCGGTGGCCTGGTATGAAATACAGGTCACCTCCGAAGAGGGCTGGAATGCCGCCGGGGGGATCTTCCCGGGAACGCCGGTCATCCTGCATGGCTTTAACCAGAACCTTGGCTGGGCCCATACGGTCAACAAGCCTGATCTGATCGACATTTATGTCCTGAAGATCAATCCTAAAAACAAGAATGAATACTGGTTTGACGGGGCGTGGAAATCCTTTGAACGTTCAACCGCTCATATGCGGGTCAAATTGTGGGGACCGTTCAGCATTTCGGTGCCAAAGGCTGTACTGTGGTCGGTCTATGGCCCGGTCTTGCGGGTGCCCCATGGCACCTATGCGATGCGCTTTTCCGGCCTTTATGAAATCCGCTCTGTCGAGCAATGGTACCATATGAATCTGGCTAAAAACTTTGATGAATGGCGTACTGCCATGGCGATAAACGCCATCCCCAGCCTGAACGTGATTTATGGGGACCGGGACGGCAATATCGGTTATTTCTATAACGCCAAAATGCCCAAACGACAGGGCGGCTATGACTGGCAGTCCTGGTTGCCGGGGGATACCTCAGATACCCTGTGGCAAGGCTTTGAAGCCATTTCCACCCTGCCAAAAGTGGTTAACCCGGTGTCCGGATTTGTCGCCAATGCCAATAACACACCGTTTCGCTCCAGCGGGGCCGGGGATGACCCTAATCCGGCGGCGTTTTCGGTACGCTACGGGATTGAGCATTATATGACTAATCGCGGCCATCGCCTGATCGAATTGCTGGATACACAGGATTTGCTGGATGCCGCCGATGTGGAGCGTATCAAGTTTGATCTTACCTATTCGTTTCGTTCGGAAACCGCGCGGCTGGTCAATGAAATTACCACCATGGATCTTCGAGATGACCCTTTACTGGAGAGCGCGCAAAAATTACTGCGGACATGGAATTTGCGTACGGACCAGCATAAYCCGGCGGCGGCGCTGGGGATTTTGGTATCGCTAAAATGTATCAAAATGAATGCCGATGGCGATCCCTGGATGATGGAACCGGTGGAGGCGTTAAAGACGTCGGCAAAAGACCTGATGGACCATTATGGACGCCTGGATGTGCCCTGGGGCGAGATCAGCCGGATGCGCCGGGGCAAGGTGGATGTGCCGCTGGATGGCGGGCCGGATATATTGCGGGCGGTTTACAGCGCCGGTCATGAACTGGAGGCTGATGGCAAGCTGACAGCGGTGGCCGGGGACACCTATATCATAATCGTGGAGTGGGATAAGGACGGCAAAATGAAGGCCCGCTCCCGCCATCAGTTTGGCAGTGCTACATTGGATCAAAACTCGCCGCATTACGATGATCAGGCGCTCCCGTTTGCCCAGATGAAACTGCGCCCGTTTCCCTTCACGCCGGAGGCCTTGGCCCGGGAGACCGAACGCAGCYATCACATTGGCGGAAAGCCATAACCCCTGCGGCAACATGGGATGTGCAAGGCCACTCGCTTCTTGGGCAAAGGCGATCTAGGATGCCGTCAATGAGCGAATTTCTGTCCGCCTATGCGAAAGGCCCGAAAGGGCAAAGCGCGGCATTTCTGTTTTGCGACCATGCCACCAATGCGCTACCAGCGCAGTATGGGTCGCTGGGCCTGAGCGACGAGCAGATCAGCGACCATATTGCCTATGACCCGGGGGCCGCAGCGCTTACCGAATTGCTGGGCGAGCGCTTGAACGCGCGCACCGTTTATTGCGGGTTTTCGCGCCTGCTGATTGATCCCAATCGCGGGCAAGAACGCGATGACCTGGTGATGGAGGAAAGCGATTGCGTTTCCATTTCCAGCAATCAAAATTTAAGCTGGGAAGAGCGCGAACACCGGATCAACTCCTATTATCGGCCCTATCATGAATTTCTGGATCATGAACTGGAGGCCCATACCCTTGCGATCTCTGATCCCCTGATTGTTTCCATTCACAGCTTTTGCCGGGCGCTCAGATGCCGGAAAAGCCACCGCCCCTGGCAAGTTGGCATCTTGTGGAAGGATGATGAAAAAAGCGCCTGGACGGTGATCGAGACCTTGCGTCATCATGGCCTTAGCGTTGGCGATAATGAACCGTATTCGGCCAAGGCTTATAACTACACCGTTGATCGCCATGTGGGGGCGCGAGGGTTGCGCCATTTGACCCTGGAGATCAGGCAGGACCTGATTGCTGATGAAATCCATGTGCGACAATGGGCGGATTTGATTGAAATGCCATTACGGGCCTTAATCGAGGCGAGTCCATAGACGAAAAAACTGGAGAGGGCTTTACCATGATACCGATATTGACCCTGGGTATTGAGGAAGAATATCTCATTGTTGATCCGGCCAGTGGCAATCTGGCAACCGAACCGCCAACGGGACTGCTGGAAGATTGCAAGGCCGAGCTGGGCAATTGTGTCACACCGGAATTTCTGAAATGCCAGATCGAGATCGCCACCCCGGTCTGTGAAACCATAGGCGAGGCCCGCCGTCATCTGGTGGCCATGCGTTCCTGCATCAAGCGGATCGCCCGCCAATACGGTTATGAGCTGATGGCCGCCTCCACCCACCCTTTTGCCAAATGGTATGGCCAGCGCCATACCGAGGCCCCGCGTTATGAAAAGCTGGATGCCGATATGCAAGGGGCCATTCGGCGCATGCTGATTTGCGGCATGCACGTACATGCGGGGGTCGAGGACCCGGACATGCGCATAGATCTGATGAACCAGATGCGTTATTTTCTGCCGCACCTTCTGGCGCTCTCCACCTCATCGCCGTTTTGGGGCGGGCACAAAATGGGGATGATGTCGTATCGCACCACCGTGTGGGATGGCATGCCGCGAAACGGTATTCCCGATCGCTTTGAAAGCTGGGGCGAATATGAGCGTTTGTGCAAGCGCCTGATCATGGCCGGCGTGATCGAGGATTCGTCTAAAATCTGGTGGGATTTGCGCCCCTCGGCCCGTTTTCCCACGCTGGAAATGCGCATCACCGATGTCTGCCCGCGCATGGAAGATGCCCTGTGTATTGCCGCCATTTATATATGCCTGTTGCGCATGCTGGCGCGGTTAAAACGCGCCAATATGAAATGGCGGGTCTATCCGCGCCTGCTGGTGCAGGAAAATCGCTGGCTGGCCTCGCGCTTTGGAGTGGGTGGTCGGCTGGTCGATCTGGGCAAGGGGGCGCAAACTCCCTTTGCCACCCTGCTGGAAGAAATTCTGGAAATCATCGAAGAAGACGCAGTGGCGCTGGAATGTCTGGAAGAAGTGCACCATGCGCGCAAAATTATTGAGCGCGGCTCTTCGGCCAGCCAGCAATTGGCAGTTTATGAACATGCCATGACCCAGGGAGCCAGCGAACAAGAAGCCTTAAAGGCTGTGGTGGATCATTTGATAGCCGAGACCGCCGCCGATTTGCCCGATACCGGTTCCACGCCCTAAATCACCCTGAAAGGTAATCATGGGTGTATGTCACGATTGTTCTAAACATTTGAGCGCGTTAGTATGTTTTTTTGGAGTCAGCTGAAGGGTTCATTATGGCAACAACTCCCCCGGTATTTGATGTACGTGATTTACATGTTCGTTTTTCCACCAATGATGGAGAAGTACATGCCGTCAAGGGAGTAAATCTGACCATAGAACCGGGCCAGTGCGTTGGTGTGGTTGGCGAATCCGGTTCTGGCAAAAGCCAGACCTTTCTGGCGGCAATGGGCCTACTCGCGCAAAACGGCAAAGCCGAAGGTTCGATCAGGTTTCGTAGCAAGGAAATTCTCAATACCCCGCCCAAAATCCTGAACAGTGTGCGCGGTGCACGCATGAGCATGATTTTTCAGGACCCGCTGACCTCACTCACGCCCCATATGCGTATTGGCTCGCAAATGGCCGAAGTATTATCCATTCACGAAAACTTGCGTGGCAAAGCGGCGCGCAAAAAATGTCTGGACTGGCTGGATCGGGTGCGCATTCCCGAGGCCGCGCGAAGGCTGGATCAATACCCTCACGAGCTATCGGGCGGTATGCGCCAGCGGGTGATGATCGCCATGGCCATGCTGTGCGAACCTGAACTTCTGATCGCAGACGAGCCGACCACGGCGCTGGACGTGACCGTACAGGCCCAGGTGCTGGACCTGATGAATGACCTTAAAGACGATCTTGGCGCCGCCATTGCGCTGGTCACCCATGACATGGGCGTGGTGGCGCGCATGTGCGACCATATCTATGTGATGGAAAAGGGCATTTATGTCGAGGACGGCTCGGCGGACGATATATTTTACAACCCCAAAAGCGATTATACCAAATTATTGCTGGATGCCATGCCGCGTCTGGATCGGCCGGATCGGCCGGGCCGGGTTGCCCTGCCATCATTTACCCCCAAAGCCGATGAAAAACCTCTGTTGAACGTCGATGACGTCAAGGTCTATTTCCCGGTGCGCATGGGCGGCGGCATCTTTCCCAAAACCAGAGCACTTCGTGCCGTTGATGGTGTCAGCTTTGATCTGCACGCCGGGGAAACCCTGGGCGTCGTGGGCGAATCCGGTTGTGGCAAATCTACACTCGCCCGCGCCGTGCTGCGCTTGGTACCAGTCAAGGGCGGCGTGGTCAGCTGGATGGGCTCCAATTTGCTGACGGCAGAAAAAGAAGCGCTGCGGCGCGAGCGCAAGGATCTGCAAATCGTTTTTCAGGACCCGCTGGCGTCCCTTGATCCGCGCATGACCATTAGCCAGTCCATCGCCGAACCCTTAAAAACTTTCCGCCCCGATATGGACCATAGCGGGCGTATGGACGAGGTTCGCGATGCCATGAAACGGGTGGACCTGGACACCGCCATGATCAATCGCTACCCGCACGAGCTGTCCGGCGGTCAGAACCAGCGTGTCGGCATTGCCCGGGCGATGATCCTAAAACCCAAACTGGTGATATGTGACGAGGCCGTCTCGGCTCTGGATGTATCGGTACAGGCGCAAATCATTGATTTGCTGATCAATTTGCAAAAATCWGCMGGGYTGGCGATGATCTTTATCAGTCATGATCTGGCCGTGGTGCGCGAAATTTCCCATCGGGTGATGGTGCTCTATCTTGGCCGCGTGGTGGAGATCGCCGGGCGCACCCCTATTTATGAAGATGCCCGCCATCCCTATACCAAGGCTCTGATCAGCGCCGTYCCGATCCCCGATCCCAAGGCGGAACGGGCGCGCAAACGCATCCAGCTGGATGGCGATCTGCCATCCCCGCTTGATAGCCGCGCATCATTACATTTTTTGCGCTCCAGGGTCATTGATGACCCGGATGCGGATCAATACCGGCCGCAATTGATTGAGGTCTCTCCCAATCATTTTGTTGCCGAACACGACCCGTGCGACACTTCCAAAGGATTAATGGCCTCATGAGCGAGAAGGCCCCACAATCACCTGGTCCAAAGTCACCGGGTATCGTGTTTCCGCCGCCGCTGTTGTTTGCCCTGATTGGTTTTGGCGGCTGGTTTGCCGCGCGATATTATCCCGCTTTACGTTTCGAGGTGCCGTTATGGCTACAGGCACTGGGCACCCTTATGGCCTTTGCCGGTCTGGGGCTGGAGTTCTGGACACTGGGGCTATTCAAACGCGCCAAAACCTCGGCGCTGCCCTGGCAGGGTGATCAGGCATTAATCGCAACCGGGGCGTATAAAGTTTCGCGCAATCCCATGTATGCGGGCATGCTGTTACTGGTCACCGGTTTGTGCCTTGGGCTGGGTCTGACCCTTTCTCTGATCCTTATTCCCCTTGGTGCTGTGATCATTGACCGGGTGGTGATCAGGGCCGAAGAACGTTATCTGGCCGCCCGTTTTGGCGATGCGTATCTTGAGTATCGCAAGACCGTGCGCCGCTGGCTCTGATAAATTGCACCATTATACCTGCCATTGAAGGGGAGGGGACAAGGGTGATTTATTGATGATTTAGGCAGGGGTAAAAAGGGTCAACATACTACAATCAAGACTAAACTCAGGGACATATCGTCCGGTTCAAGGGACAGTTAAGGGGTAAGCGAAGGTTCGCCGAGGGGTAAGGGGTGCCCCTTATTGATACTTGAAGATGTTCATGAGGATAAAATGACAAAGACCGTTGACCATTCAGACGATAGTTGAATTATCATCAAATGGCCGGATTTTCTTAATATCACATCATAAACCGAAACCTGTATTTATTGAGTATGATCAATCCACGACTATCGCTTCACTATTGCTGGACTATTTTGATGGAGTGCTCGGCATCCAGCATAAGGTCATCCGGTAATGCCCCCTCTACGACCTCACTCTGCGCCGCGAAAATTTCCGCGCAGCCCTTGCGCGCCAGCGCCATCAGCGCATCAAAATCATCAAAGGCCAAAGGCCTGTCTTCGGCGGTAGCCTGCACCTCGATAATACCGCCAGAACCGGAGAGCACAAAGTTGGCGTCCGTCTGGGCGCGGCTGTCTTCCTCATATTCCAGATCCAGCACCGGCGTATCATCAACCACGCCGCAGGATATGGCCGCCGCCATGTCAAACACCGGATCAGCGTCTAGCTGGCCTTCTTTGACCAGCCCCGCGCAGGCCAGCTTTAACGCCACCCAGGCACCACAGATGGAAGCGGTGCGGGTGCCGCCATCGGCCTGTATAACATCACAATCAAGCACAATCTGGCGCTCGCCCAACCCCGTTAAGTCGGTCACGGCACGCAAGGAGCGCCCAATCAGGCGCTGAATTTCCTGTGTGCGACCGGATTGTTTTCCCGCCGCCGCCTCGCGGCGCATGCGCCCATGGGTCGAGCGGGGCAACATGCCATATTCCGCAGTTACCCACCCCTTGTTCGAGCCGCGCATCCATGGCGGCACCCGGGTCTCGACACTGGCCGAGCAGAGCACATGGGTATTACCAAAACGAACAAGGCAGGAGCCTTCGGCATAGGGCATAATACCGGTCTCAAAGCTAAAAGCACGTAATTCGTCATTCTGGCGGCCAGATTGGCGCATGGCATGTCTCCGTTTTATCTGGGGCCGTACATAAACAGCTTGGCAAATACTGCAATCCCCCTTGACGAAACGTGTCTGGGATCAAATCATTCGGACATGAACACAACACCCCCCTCCCCTTTAAGCGCCCTGAATACCCGATCACGCGAAATTTTCCGCGAACTAGTGGAATCCTACCTTGGCGATGGCGAGCCGGTGGGCTCACGCAAGCTGGCACAACACGGTAAAACCGGCCTGTCTTCGGCGTCCATTCGCAACACTCTGGCCGATCTGGCCGCCATGGGTCTTCTCACCTCGCCACATGTCAGTGCCGGGCGCCTGCCGACCCAGGCTGGCCTGAGGCTTTTTGTTGATGGTTTATTGCAGATTGGCGATCTGGGGGAAAATGAGCAGCGCGACATTGATGCGCGGGTGCGGGCCAAGGGCGCGACGCTGGATCAGGCCCTGACCGAAGCCTCCAGCCTGCTCTCCGGGCTGGCCGGCGGAGCCGGGCTGGTACTGGCACCTGTGTATGAAAGCGCCCTGCGCCACGTAGAATTTGTGCCCATTTCGTCCATACAGACCCTGGCAGTGCTGGTTTATGAGGATGGCAGTGTGGAAAATCGCCTGATGAGTCCGCCACCCGGTGCCACCCCGGCGGCATTGAGCGAGGCCGGGAACTATCTTTCTGCACGCCTGAAGGGGCGCACGCTGATTGAAGCCCGCAAAGACATTCTGAATGACATCGCCAATCATACCAGCGCGCTGGATGAGGCAGCCGAAGGGTTGATTACCAAGGGCCTGGCTGACTGGGCCGGTGGTCCGCCGTCCGAACGCACGCTGATTGTACGCGGGCGTTCCAACTTGCTGGGTTCAGTAGAAGCCGATATTGATCTGGAACGCATTCGCTATCTATTTGACGATCTGGAACGCAAAAAAGAAATGGTTACCCTGCTGGATCAGGCTCAGGATGCCCCCGGTGTGAAAATTTTTATCGGCTCAGAGAACGCTTTATTCAGTTTATCGGGTTSCAGCGTGATCGTGGCACCCTATATGGATAGCGAAAGACGAATCATTGGTGCCCTTGGCGTCATTGGTCCAACACGGATAAATTATGCACGGGTGATTCCCATGGTGGATTATACCGCCCGTGCTGTCGGGCACGTCCTTGACCGCCTGACCGGAAAATAGATGGAAACGAAGATGAGCGATAACGAAAACAATCAGGGCGAACCGCAAATGCCAGATGCAGAAACCGAGGCGCCGCAGGACAACAATGTCGAGGCGCTGGACGCCGGGGCAGTTGAACAGGAACCGGATTTACGCGAAGAGCTGGGCAAGCTGCGCGAACAAATGTTTCGCATTGCCGCCGAGGCCGAAAACACCCGCAAACGCGCTGCCCGCGAAGTGATCGACGCCCGCAAATATGCGGTTACCGGGCTGGCCCGCGATCTTCTGGACGTGGCCGATAATTTGTCCCGGGCACTCTCGGCCATTCCGGCTGAGGCGCGCGACCATGCCTCCGAGGCTTTGGGTGGGCTAATCTCGGGCGTGGAGTTGACCGATAAAACCCTGCACAAGGCACTGGACCGCCACGGGGTGCGTAAAATTGATCCCAAGGGCGAGAAATTTAATCCCAATCATCATCAGGCCGTGGCGCAAATCCCCTCCCATGCCCCGGCCGGCGAAGTGGTCGAAGTGATCCAGCCGGGCTATCTGCTGGGGGATCGCACCTTGCGCGCCGCAATGGTGGCCGTATCTTCCGGCCAGCCACCCGCGCCCGAAGATCATGGCTCTGCCGAGACCAAGGGCGAAGAACCCGGCAGTAATGTTGACACCACCGCGTAAGATCGCGAACCCCGGGGTATCATCATAATGATCTTGGGGTTTGTCTTTGCTCTGTTTGTGCAACCGGCCCTGCCTTTGCACATTGCACCTTTGGTTGCCGAGGCACGGTCCATTGCTGGCTCGCAAGGCGATAGCATCTGGCCCGGATTTTCCAAAACGCCGTACCCGGTCCTTTTTGTCGGCAAGAATGACAGCTTTTTGTTTTGTCCGGCCGGGGCAGCCAAGGGGTTTGTCACGCTGTACACTGACCCCTTTACCAAATGCACCATCAAAACCCGCAAGCGGGTTTTTGCCGCCAATTTAAAGGCCACTTTTCCGGCGGTGGATGGCATTTCTACCGTGGTTATCGGTGCCCCGGCCTTGACCGAGGGCAGTAATGCCGCCTGGATCGCCACGCTGTTACACGAGCATTTTCACCAGATGCAAATGAGCCAGCCGGGCTATTACGAAGCGGTCAAGGCACTGGACCTGTCTGGCGGGAAAACTGGTGGCATGTGGATGCTGAATTTCCCTTTCCCGTATCAGGATACCCGCATTGCCGATGCCTTTGCAGATATGGCCCATGCGCTTAAGAAGGCTTTGCGCACCAGAACCGGTTCTGATCTGCAAAAACAGACCGCGATTTACCGCCTGGCCCGGACCGCCGCCTTTGCCAGCATCAGCACCAGGGATGGACAATATGCTGAGTTTCAGCTCTGGCAGGAGGGGGTGGCGCGCTATAGCGAGATTGCCTTGGCCGAAGCCGCGATCGAGCGCGCGCGACGCGGCGAAAGCCCGTATGACTATTCAGCACTGGCGATGAATTTACGCGGCCGGGTGCTTGAAAACCTGGAACATTTTAATTTGGCCCAAAATAAACGAGTCAGCTTTTATGCGCTGGGGGCCGGCGAAGCGCTGTTGCTGGATCGTATTCGGCCCAACTGGCGCACGGCCTATTTTCACGCCGGACTCGCCATGGGGCCCTTACTGGAAAAAACCAGCTTACCCGGACTTTCGAAATAGATTGTGAAATGAAGAAGCAGGGTCGACCTTACCTTGTGTTCAGTGACCCTATTTGTGTTTATCACCGCAGAAAAATGCGTTAGCGTACCTCTGGGGCTGAATTTGAATTTTGAGAGAGTAGGAAAAATTTATGGGTAAAAGCCTCATCACTTTCTTTGTGCTTGGTGCGAGCCTGGCGTTTTCTTCAGCTCATGCCACGGACGACAAACTGATTAACGACAAACACCCTACAGACCACAAGGACACGGCAATTGCCAAGCTGATCAACGATCTAGACGCATTCAAAGTGACCACTAACGAAACACTACGCGAAAATATGGCCGCCACAAAACGCTCAGATAGCGTGACATACGACCCGATTTTGACCATTTATGTGGACACCATGACAGGCGGTCGCTTTGACCGCTATGGGTATGAGCATGGATTTAAAGGGTATTACCCTTATGAGCAGGCCCCAAAGTTTAGCGTTGGATATAGTAGCGGGTACGGTGATGGCAGCGCCAGCCACGACTATGGTGCCTATGGTTATAATGATGCGCTCTATCAGCGTGTTAAACAATATCGCAAGGAAAAGCGTAACCGCTAGGCTCTCGGCTTATTCACCCCAGGTTATCGAGATAGACCTTCAGGCGATGAAGGGCTTCTGCCTTGTCGCTCTCATCCATAAACGAGCCTTCAAAACTGTTGCGCAACAGCGCTTCAATATCGGTGCGGCTTAGGGGCAGGGCCGCAATCAACGCCGCAAAATTATCATTCACATAGCCGCCAAAATAGGACGGATCATCAGCGTTTACGCAAGGCTTTAACCCCGCCGCCAGCATGGCCGGTATGGGGTGGTTTTTCATATCATCAATGACGCACAATTTCAGGTTGGAAAGCGGGCATACGGTCAGGCACATACCCTCAAGGCTAAGCCGTTTGACCAGTTTTGCATCTTCCAGCGAACGGTTGCCGTGATCAATGCGATCAACATGCAGATCATCCAGCGCCTCCCAGACATAAGCGGGCGGGCCTTCCTCGCCCGCATGGGCCACCAGATGCAGGCCCGCACCCCGCGCCTTGGCAAACACAGTTTTAAACTTTGAGGGGGGGTGGCCGACCTCGGAACTATCCAGGCCAACCCCATCGATCTGCGATAAAAACGGCTGGGCCTCTTCCCATGTGGCCAGCGCCTCTTCCTCGCTAAGATGGCGCAAATAACACATGATCAGTTTTGAGGAGATTCCAAGCTTGCCTTTGGCGTCTTTTAGAGCGCGCGCAATGCCGCCCACCGCATCGGCAAAGGCAACACCGCGTTCCGTATGCCCCTGTGGGTCAAAGAAAATTTCCGTATGGATCACATTATCGGCGGCGGCCCGTTGCAAATAGGCCCAGGTCAGGTCGTAAAAATCCTGTTCCTTCAACAGGACGCTCATGCCCTGATAATAAATATCCAGAAACTCCTGCAAATTGGAAAAATCATAGGCGGCGCGGATTTCCTCGACGCTCTTAAAAGGCAGATCCACATCATTGCGCCTAGCAATTTCAAACATCAGCTCCGGCTCGAACGAGCCTTCGATATGCAGGTGCAATTCAGCCTTGGGGGCGTTGGTGGCAAGCTGGGTAAGGTCGGTCATGGTTGGTCCTTTGGTGTTGGGGGGCAGTATAGGGTCGCCGAAGTGGTTTTAGAACTGCCTACCCCGGCGGGAAGACCGTGTTTTTCTTCACCAGCCCAAAAGCGAATTTGGAATCGATAGAACGCACGCCTGGCAATTTGGTCAGCACATTGCGGATGAAATTTTCATAATCCTGCAGGCTGGCACTAACCACATGCAGCAGATAATCGCTGGACCCGGTCATCAGATAACATTCCAGAATTTCATCGGCGCGGGCAATGCCCGCCTCAAAGCCACGGATCAACTCGTCAGATGGGCGTTCCATCTTGATCTCGACAAATACATTCAGCGGCAGGCCGTATTTTTCCTGATCCACCAGCGCCGTATAGCCACTAAGTACGCCGCGTTTTTCCAGCGCCCGTACCCGGCGCAGACAAGGCGAGGGCGACAGGCCCACCCGCTCCGACAGTTCCTGATTGCTCTGGCGGGCATTTTCCTGCAAGGCACGGACAATTTTACGATCTATTTCATCAATAATGATCACCAATTGGCAGAATCTGCTAATTTTATATCATTTCTCACAATTATACGCAAGCACATAGCGGCACACATCAGCTAATCTGAGCCTATAAATATATGCAAAGGTATAACTGATGGCTGATCAAACTTCGAAGACAGGTTTTGCCACCCGCGCCATTCACGGCCTGGAGCACGCGCGCCAGCCCGAAGGCGCGCTGAACCCGCCGCTTTATCTCAGCTCAACCTTTACCTTTGATCGCGTGGAAGAAGGCGCCGCGATGTTTGCCGGCGAACGGCCCGGCCATTTTTACAGCCGGGTCAGCAACCCCACCTTGAGCGCCCTTGAAGAGCGCTTTGCGGCGCTGGAAGAGGCCGAAGCGTCGCTCTCCTTTGCCTCGGGCATGGGGGCGATAACCTCGGTGTTCTGGACGTTCCTTAGCGCCGGCGATGAGGTGATTGCCGACAAAACGCTTTATGGCTGCACCTTTGCCTTTTTGCACCATGGCCTTAGCCGCTTTGGCGTGAAGGTCATTCATGTGGACATGACTGACCCGGCGGCGGTGGCGGCGGTGCTGAGCGACAAGACCAAAATCGTCTATTTTGAAACCCCGGCCAATCCCAATATGCGTCTGGTGGACATTACCGCCATTAGTACCCTTGCCCGCCGGGTCGGGGCCAAGACTATTGTCGATAACACCTATTGCACGCCCTATCTGCAACAGCCCCTGAAACTGGGGGCAGATATTGTAGTGCATTCAGCGACCAAATATCTGGGCGGCCATGGGGATTTAATCGCTGGTATGGCGGCGGGCAGCGCCGACGACATGTTGCGTGTGCGCACCGAGGGTTTGAAAGACATGACCGGCGCGGTGATGACACCTTTGACGGCGCACCAGATCATGCGCGGCCTGAAAACCCTGGATCTGCGTATGGATCGCCACTCAGCTTCGGCGCAGATCATTGCCGAACGGCTGGAGGCGCACCCGCTGGTCAAGACCGTGTCTTATCCCGGCCTTCAAAGCTTTGACCAGTTTGATCTGGCAAAGCGGCAAATGCGCAATTCTGGCGGCATGATCGCGCTGGAGCTGAACACCGATATTGGCGGCGCCATGCATATGATGAATACGCTCACCCTGATCAAGCGCGCCGTCAGCCTTGGCGATGCGGACAGCCTGATCCAGCACCCGGCCAGCATGACCCATGCGGCCTATAGTGCCGAGGAACGCGCCGAACATGGCATTTCAGACAGCCTGATCCGCCTTTCGGTGGGTCTGGAAAGCGTGGAAGACATCTGGGCCGATCTTGAAAGCGCGCTTAGTGCCCTCAAGGTCAGCAATACGGCCCCAAAAGCGGCCTGAGTTCAGTTTTTGGCGGGAGTTTCACCGGCTTTAAGTGCCGCGCGGATTTTATTGGCCTGCACTTCAGCATCACGGATCACCGTTTTGGCTTTAAGCGTGCGCACCTTGCCATTTTGCATCAGCACCTGCCCATCGACCATGGTCATCACCACATCGCGGGATCCCGCCACATAAACCAGGTGGGATTCTATGTCATAGAGCGGCTCCATGCGCGGACTGGTCAGGGTGAGCTGGATCATATCGGCGCGCTTGCCGGGGCTTAAGGAACCGATGACATCGCCAAGACCGATGGCGGCGGCGCCCATGCGGGTGGCCATGGCCAATACGGTATCGGCAGGCATGACCGTGGCATCGCCTGATTTGCCTTTGTGAATGAGCGCGGCGAGGCGAATTTCCTCCCACATATCCAGATCATTATTGGAGGCCGCCCCGTCGGTACCAAGGCCCACATTAATGCCCTTGGCAATCATTTGCGGCACGGGTGAAAACCCGGCGGCGGTTTTCATATTCGAGGTAGGATTATGGATCGGGCCGGTTTTACCACCAAGCGCCATCATGTCCATCTCGTCTTCATCAGGCCAGACCATATGCGCGGCGATCAGCGGATAATCCAGCATGCCAAGGCCGGCAATATGGCGCACTGAGGTGTTGTGATAGCGCTCTTTCATCACCGCCATTTCAGAGGGGCTTTCAGCCACATGCATCATCAAAGGGGCTTTGGCTGCTTTGGCGGCGGCGAGCACTTCTTTCAGATGATCCGGCGACACCGTATAGGCCCCGTGGGGCGCAAAGGCGGGGATGAGTTTGCCGCTCGGGTCTTTGAAATTGGCAACAAAGTCTTTGCCGGCGGCAAAGCTGTCATCCCAGCCTTTAAAACCGGGGCTGGGGTAATCGATCATCGGCGCGCCCAAAATGGCGCGAATACCGCAGGTTTCATAAACTTTTGCCGCCACGCGCGGGTAAAAATACATATCCACAATGGTGGTGGTGCCGCCGCGCACCATTTCCCAACAGGCCAGTTGCGCCCCGGCGCGGACAAAGTCTGCGTCCACAAATTTGCCTTCCATGGGGAAGATATAGTTTTGCAGCCAGTCGATCAGCGTCATGTCATCGGCCATGCCGCGAAACAGCACCATGGCGGCGTGGGTATGGCCATTGACCAGACCCGGCATCAGCACCTTGTCTGTGCCGGAAATTTTCTTGGCGGCCTTGTATTGTGCGTTGATCTTCGCCCGTGGCCCCACGGCCATGATGACTCCATCCTTGATCGCCACCGCGCCGTCGCGCAACACGCCGCCGTCTTTTTCCATACTCAGTACATAATCGCCATACACGATCATATCCGCTTTGTCCCTGGCGAGCGCCGATACAGGCAGGGCCAGAAGAATGAGGGCAAACAGGGATCGGACAAGCGGCAATGAGGACATGGCGGGGAGACTCCTTTAAATGTAGCGCGCAGGTGTAACCTTACGCGCCGAAAAAGTCACCTTTGGTGTTTTTATTTCCCTTTGAAAAATTTTCCATGTCATTATCGGGCTAGTCCCGATAATCCAGAGCGATATTGAGCGGAATGCTGGATTACCCGATTTATTCGGGTAATGACATGTTTTAACCCCTACCCGACCGGGGTGATTTTCAAAGACGTGATCTGATTGCGTTTGCGCCCGGCAATTTCAAACCGATAGCCATAATAGGAAAATGCCTGGCCGATTTGCGGTATGGTCTGGCTTTCATGGATCACCAGACCCGCCACGGTCACGGCCTCTTCATCGGGTAAATCCCATTCCATTGCCCGGTTCAAATCGCGCACACTAACATCGCCATTGACCAGCACCGAGCCATCGCTTTGGCGCGAAACACCGCGTACCGGCTGATCATGTTCGTCTTCGATCTGGCCGACAATTTCTTCCAATATGTCTTCCAGCGTGACCAGCCCCATCAGGGCACCATATTCATCCACCACCAGAGCAAAGTGCTCGTGATCGGCGCGAAAGGCGTTGAGCTGTTCAGGCAAGGTGGTGGTTTCGGGGGCGAAGACCGGCTGGCGCATGGTGGCGCGAATATCCACCGCGTTAAAATCACCGCCTCCGCTGTGGATGGCGCGCAGCAAGTCTTTGGCATGTAAAATACCAACAATATTTTCCGGCTCTTTTTCCCACAGAGGCAGGCGCGTATAGGCACTTTGCAGGGCCTCGGTAATGATCGCYTCTGGTTCTTGTGAAATATCAATCACATACATGTTTTTGCGGTGAATCATGATGTCTTCGACATTCATTTCCTGCAAATTCAAAATGCCGCCAATCATGTCCCGGTCATGTTTTTCCACCCCGCCCTCCTTGGACATGAGGTCTACCGCACCACGAATTTCCTCATGCGGGCTGAGGATGGACCCTTTGGTGCGAATGCCAAACAAGAGGAACAGGCCCTTGATAATGGCCTCAACCCCCAGCACCACAGGAGCAAAAAGGATGCGCACCAGCTTGATCGGCAGGGACACCATCATGGCGGCACGATCAGGGTTGCTGATGGCCCAGGTTTTGGGCGCAACTTCGGCAAAGATCAGGATCAGGGTCGTCATCACGATAGTAGCCAGCACCACGCCATAATGCCCAAAAAGGCGCAAAAACAGTGCTGTGGTCAGCGCCGAAGCCAGAATATTGACCAGATTATTGCCCAGCAAAATCGCCCCGATCAGGCTTTCCCGGTCGGCGATAAGCTGATTAACGCGTTTTGCGCCCTTTACCCCTTCTTTTTCCAGCTGGTGCATACGCGCCCGCGAAGTCGCCGTCAGAGCCGTTTCCGAACCGGAAAAAAACGCCGATAAAATCAGCAACAGCACCACCGAACCGCCTATTATCAAGGTTGCCGGATCCATCAGCGCGCCTCCGATTGCGCGGTCAAAAAGGCCTCAAGACCCACAAGGTCTGTCTCTTCATAAACAAAAGCATCACCAAGAGCGCGCGGCAGCACCAGACGCAAAACCCCGTTCTGGTTCTTTTTATCATTCATCAATATCGGCATCATGGCAGCCGCACTATAAGGCTTGCCAGGCGTGGTGCTCAAGCCCGTGGGCAGGCCGCACGCACCAAGGTGGCTGATCAGGCGGTCATGGTCGCTTTGCGTACACAGGCCCAGATGCACCCCATAGGCAAAGGCAACCCCCATGCCTGCTGCCACCGCCTCGCCGTGGATCAACGCCCCTTCATAACCGGCCAGACTTTCCAGTGCATGGCCAAAGCTGTGCCCAAGGTTAAGGAGCGCCCGGACGTCATTTTCACGCTCGTCCCGGGCGACAATGTCGGCCTTTCCGGCGACCGAGCGGGCAATCGCCTCTGCCAGCAGGGCTTCGTCTCCGCCAAGGGCCGCCGCACCGTTATCTTCCAGCCAGTCAAAAAAATCCGCATCACCAAGGGCGGCAAGTTTCACAATTTCCGCATAGCCCGCACGCATTTGACGCGATGGTAATGTGTGCAAAAAGCCACTGTCGGCGATCACCAAAGCGGGTTGATGAAAGGCCCCGATCAGGTTTTTCCCCGCCGGGACATTGATGGCKGTTTTGSYGSCANYCGANYTRTNWWSSTKARCMAKSMARGTGKTNGNNMTSYGSRKMAAGGCAGTGCCGCGTTTCAAAATCGCACTGGCAAARCCGGTCAGGTCACCCACCACGCCGCCTCCAAAAGCGGCAATGGCTTCGCCGCGCTCTACCTCCAGTGCCAACAGGTCCGTGCACAGGCTTTCCAGCCGGGAGAAGCTTTTTTGTGCTTCACCCGGGGGGATGATCAGCGCCTTGAGCGTGATGCCCGCCACCGCACAGGCACTGTGCAGGGTTTCCAGATGAAACCCGGCCACGGTTTCATCGGTAACGCACAAAAGCCGCCCGTTCGGGCAAAGCGCCTTTATTTTTGCTATAGAGGCTTCCAGCGCCCGCCGGCCGCACAAAACGGGATAGGCGCGCGTCCCCAGTTCAACCTTGATCGTATGAAAAGCGGTCTTGCTCATTGGCTCTGCTGTCTGTCTTTCAGGGCCACCATAATCTGTTCCACTGCACGCCCATGGGTATCAACGCCGCTTTCAACACGAATATCGGCCTGTGCATAGACGGGGTAGCGCTTCTCCATCAGGGTTTTCATAATCTGGCGGGGATTAGGCTGGCGCAAAAGGGGTCGGGTATTGCGTAACGATACCCGCGCCATCAACACATCCAGATCCGCATGCAGCCAGATGCTGAGACCTTTTTCACGAATAATGGTGCGGGTGGTGGGGTCCATAAATGCCCCGCCGCCAGTGGCCAGCACCCCGCGCGGGCAGGCCAGTAATCGCTCGATGACCTTGCGTTCGCCTTCGCGAAAGGCGGCCTCGCCAAAATCAGCAAAGATGTCTTCAACGCTGCGCCCGGCGGATCTTTCTATTTCTTCGTCGGCATNAAAAAACGGCAAATCCAAAGCCGTGGCCAACCGCCGTCCGATGGTGGTTTTGCCGGCCCCCATCAGACCGATCAATACAATCATTCTGTCAGACACGACTGCTGACTGAAAAATTGACGTATGCTTTCCCAGATTTGCCACACTTTGGCTATACGTCAGCCAAGCTGACTGTGCAAACCCGTCCCGGTCCGGCATAGTGTAATTAAATATTATTCCTGTAAGGAGAATACGAATGCGACGTACCGTTTTTGGTGTATTTATTGCCCTGGCGCTGGTTTTTGCCGGTTTTGCCACGCTGGTCGGTGTGGCCGACAATCAGGTATCCCAAACCAGTCAAATCCGGGTTGAATTACAAAATGGATTATAGTTCTCGCTTTGTTGCTACACTTATTGCCGCCCTCTATTATCTGGGTGCCGCCCCGGCAATGGCACAAACCACAGAGCCGGTGGCTTTGCCGACCATAGAGAAAACCGCGCCCTTGCCCACGACGTCCGCCGCACAGGTTCAGGTACAAGTGCAAAGCCTGGGGCAGGTTGAACCGTTTCGTGTGGGGGCGCTTTCGGGCATTCCTTTTAAAATGCCCATGCAGCAATGGCAGGGCACCCGTACTGGGATTGCCGCCCAATTGATGAGCGATCTGCCGGAAATTGGCGCCTCTCCTCTGCTTAACCGATTGTCTGCCAGTGTGCTGATCTCCCCATCAAACCCGCCCACGGACGGAGAGGGCGATATGGCACTGGCCAGCCTCCGCCTTGCCAGTGTGTATCGTCTGGGACAATTACAGGCCGTGATCAATTTGGCTGAGCGCAGCCCGGGGGGCCTGTCAGACCCGGAAAATGCCGCCATCGCCACCCGGGCTTTTCTGGCGTTGGGTCAGGAAAGCAATGCCTGTGAAACCGCCATTCGGCTGCAAAATGGCCGTGGGGCCATTTTCTGGCTTAAAGTGCGGGCCTTTTGTCTGGCCCGGGAGGGGCGCACCGCCGCCGCCGAACTGACCGCCGATCTGGTGCTGGAAACCGACCCGGAAGATGTGGATTTTTTGCTGGCCCTGAACCGAATGGTGCACAAGGACAAAACGGTTATCAAACCCGTTAATGCGCTGGAACTGGCCATGGCTCGCTTTTCCAAGGCCCCCATTGATCTTTCCGAGGCCCCCTTTTCGCTTAAAAGCGCCATGGTCGAAGCCGAAGGCGAGGTCGGGCTGGACGCCGCCCGCATGATGGCCGCCGCCGGGTTGTTAAACGCAGACACATTGGCACAGATTTATCTGGGCTGGCCCGGCCTGCCCGCATCTGAACCCGTGCCAGCAGTTCAAGATGAAACCCAGATCACGCAACCCGCACCGGCACCGGAAGATACCCAAAGCCCAGAGGAAAGCGATGCCGCCCTGTTAGCAGTGGCACTGGCCCAAACCGGAGCCCCGCGCGCCGCACTCCTTTATCAAAGTGCCCTTCGGGCCAGCACCCCCGCTGGTCTGGCCAAGGCGGCTTATGGGGGCCTGAAACAGGAAAAAGAACTAGGCGCTTTTCTGGCAGCGGCCCGACTTTATGCACCATTATTACAAGATATTTCGACCCAAAACCTGCCACTGGGCCAAGCTATGGGCCGCCTGTTTGTTTATGCCGCTCTGGCTGCGGAGCGCCCGGAACTGGCAACAACCTTTATCAATGCGGCCCCGGCTCGATTGCAGCGCTTTATGACCTTGTCCCAAAAGAGCATCACCCTGACAGGCTTGAATTTTCATACTGAAAACCTGCCTCAGGTCAAGGATGCAAACCTTGCTTATACCGACCTGCTGACGCTTTGGGCACTGGGGGCACCATTGAACGATCAACACCGCCGCTTTCTTTTTAATCAAACCATCGACAATGAAGAGTTTTCCCATTGCCGAGCCGGGGCCATGGCCGCCATTACCGATGGCGCCCGGCACAAGGCCCGGGCCGCCAGTTTTCTGCGCGCCGCCCTGATGCTGGCCGATACCGGTTTTGATCGTGTGGCACCGCAATGCGGAGCCAATGTAATACAGGCCCTTAAAACCATGGGGTATGAGGGGCTGGCCCGCCAGGCAGCGCTGGAAATGATGCTGGGGCCGCGCTTGCAAAGAGTGGCAAATCTGCATGAATGATCAGGCACTCATCGAACAGTTTCTGGAGATGATGAGCGCCGAACGGGGCGCGGCGCAAAACACCATATTGGCCTATCGCCGTGATCTGGAAGACCTGACAGGGTATTTGCAAAACAAAAAAACGTCGCTGGAAAATGCAACGCAAGTGGATTTGGAAGGCTGGCTGGGGGATCTGGCCCGCCGAGGGCTAGGGGCACGCACCGCCGCCAGAAAATTAAGCGCGCTGCGCCGTCTGTACCGCTTTGCCCATGGCGAAAAAATACGGGATCATAATCCGGCGCTAACTCTTCGTTCGCCCAGACTGCCGCGTTCTTTGCCCAAAGTCCTGTCCCTTGAAGAGGTCAACACCTTGTTGGCCTGCGCCGTCACCGATACCAGCCCTCGCGGGTTGCGCACCCACGCGCTATTGCAAATCCTTTACGCTTCCGGTCTTCGGGTATCAGAAATGCTGAGCCTGCCGGTCGTCACCGGACGGCGCGAAGAACGCATGTTGATGGTACGCGGCAAAGGCGGCAAAGAACGGCTGGTGCCGCTCAGCCATGCGGCGCTGGATGCCATCAATGTCTATCAGCCGGTGCGAGAGAATTTCCTGCCCAGGGGGCCGAATGCATCACGCGCCGCCAGGTTTCTTTTCCCTTCGCGGGCTAAAACCGGGCATCTCAGCCGCGAACGCTTTCATGCAATCATCAAGGCGCTAGCAGGTAAAGCCGGGCTGGAAAGCGCCAGAGTATCCCCTCATGTTCTGCGCCATGCCTTTGCCAGTCATTTACTGGCTGGCGGGGCCGATTTACGTACCGTGCAAATGCTGCTTGGCCATGCGGATATATCCACCACCCAGATTTATACTCATGTGCTGGATGAACGCTTAAAGACGCTGGTGCAAACGGCACATCCTTTGGCCAGAAAACAATAGTATGGCGTGCATTCAGGCGTCGTCGCGAACCCCGGCATCCAGAACCGCCTGTAAACCGTCCTGCAGATAATCGCCCAGCATCGGCACGCCCATCAGATAGCGCGAAGTTGGGCCGGTTGCCCGCTCTCGCGCGCGTTTGACCGCATGCGCCCATTCCTGCCCGTCATATTCACCCCGGCCAATCCACATCAGCGCCACCAGTTCAGCCGCCTGATCCACGTTCAATGCCTCGATGACCGCCCGAAGATCCGCGCCGGTAAGGTCGCCCGGGGTGTCTTGCAATACATCCAGATCGCCATCGTCCGTGGGGTTGGAGCCTGAATCCGGATCGGTTTCGGCTTCCTTGACGTCAAAGGCGTGTGCGTGCTCGATAATTGCATTAACCAGATCAGGTGAAATTTCCATATTTACGATCCTCGTTTTCAAGGTGGATAAGTCATTCTAACTGTATCTGCCCAACCCCTGCCGTGACCTAGCGCCGCAGGTCATATCATTCAGCCGGTTGGCAAACCGTCCAGTGCTGCTGATGTAATCACGCCAGCAGCCTTTCTCAAGGTCTTGACCGGCACATCCCTGCCTTCCAGCGACACAATAAAATTCTTATAACTCCAGGCATAATTTCCTCTGGCCGTCGGGGCATCCCAGCTTTGCATAACCAGCCGGTCTTTCTCTTTGGAAAGTTTTTCAAAGCTGCCGTCAGTTTTTTTGACTGAGCGCATGGCTCCGGACAACCCCGCCATGGTTTTTAGAAAATTCACCCCCGGTGAATTCATAATCGTCAGGGTCATATGGCGATCGCCCTTGCCTTCATATTTGGCCTTTAGCGTGATGGCACGGATCGGGGCATCCAGCTTTTCAACCGTTACAGATACCCGCTTGAAATTACCAAGGCGGGCTGGTGCCAGTTTTTTAAGCGCCTCTGTGTCGCTTACTATTTTGGCCGACCCACCACCAAGTGCCGCCAGCATGCCGCCAAGGTCACCGCTTTGCAGTGCTTTTTCCATGGCTTTGGATTGTTTTTCCTGAACAGGATTTTGTGAAACCCGGGAATGTGGAGCATTCATGGAAGAGGGTCGCATGCTCTGGGTAATCTGGCCCAGCATTATGTTAAGAAGCAACGCCCCTACCAGCGCCGCCACCAGATACAGCATTTCCTTTTCTTTTGCGGGAGCCATTAAAACCGGCAGGCCAATATACAAAAGATACAAAGAATAAAATCCGCCAAAAAGCGCCAGAATAGACAGCATGGGAATCGCCAGAAACACCCCGGCAAGCCAGCCCGCAACCGGCGCGTAGGCAGATATTTTCAGCGCCTGATTAAAGTTTTTCTGTGCGCCAAAATAAGGGGCAAGAAAATTGAGGATCCAGGCAAAGGCATAAACCCCGCCAAGGGCGAGAACAAAGGAAAGAAGGGCATTAAAAATACCCGCAAAAAACGGTACGCGATAATGCATACCAAACGCCCCAACCCCCATAAGGGAGTGACCGATAAAACCGGCAATGGCAGGAATCGCCGCCAGAGGCATAACCCAGGTTTTATATAAATCAGCAACGTCTACGCTCTCGCCATCAATCACCTGCCATTCGCTTTGCGGCGAACGGATCAGGTTTTTGGCCCTTTCAATTTGTGGTTCATACATGGCTGTCCCTCGCATTGGCATTATAACGCCGGGCTAAACATAGCATGTGTAAAAGATTCGCGCGAGACGCGAATGCGCGCAGAATTCAGGCCAGCACCTTCAGCGCAGCCTGCACATCTGCCAGTGTGGTATTCCAGCTGGTGACAAAACGTGCGGAGCCATCAGACCAGCCATAAAATTCTGCCCCGGCGTTACGCAGCGCTTTTGCCTGATCATCCTTGAGGCAGACAAAAASMYCRTYWMCMWGCASCKKMNGCWSCMWSKYYGMKNCCGGCATCCACAAAACCTTTGGCCAGGCGTTGCGCCGCCTCATTGGCATGCCCGGCGAGCTCCAGCCACAATCCGCCCTCCAGCATGGCCAGCACTTGCGCCGCAACAAAGCGTTGCTTGGGTGGCATATGACCACCGCGTTTGCGCCGGGCCTCCAGCGTACCCAGACGTTTTGCCTGATCTCCAAACAGGATAATGACCTCGGCCCCCATCGCCCCATTTTTGGTAAACCCAAAAGACAAGACATCCACCCCGGCGCGCCAGGTCATATCCGCCGGACTGCATCCGGTACTGACCAGCGCATTGGCCAACCGTGCGCCATCCATATGGGTGTGCAGACCGGCACTGCGGGCGAGGGCGCAGAGTGCCTTCACATCCGTACACGCATAGGCGGTTCCCGCTTCGCTTAGCTGTGACAGGGACAAGACATCCGCCGGGGTTTCATGAACAAAATCCCGATCCATAGCGCCCAACACCGGGGCCAGAGCCTCCACGGTGATTTGATCATGATCACCGGGCAGCAACAGCAATTTACCGCCATGGGTATAAAATTCAGGTGCCCCCCGCTCGTCGCGGTTAATGTGTGCATTTTCATGACAGATTATGGCCCCGTCCGGCGGGCAGAGCACGCTGAGCGCCAGGGCATTGGCGGCAGTGCCAGAATTGACAAACGTGACCGCAAGCGCGTCGGTTTCAAATAGCGCACACAGGGCCTGATGTGCCTTTTGCGTCCACGGATCAGCACCATAACTGGGCGCAGCGCCATTATTGGCTGCCATGACCGCCTGCAACACATTGGGATGTGCCGGGGCGGTCGTGTCCGAAGCAAAATTCATGATGGTTTTTTGGGCACCTGCTGTCCCGTCATGGATTCAAGGCCGGCAATCAAGATGCGCACACCGGGCTCAATGGCCTTGAGTAGTTTCTGCGGCGTCCAGCCTTCCTGCAGGGCGATACGTAAATAACCGACATAGATGTTGACCAGCGCAAAAGACGCAACCCGTCTCAGCTCTATATCCTTGGGTAAAAACTGTACCGACATGGAATTGGCAACCACTTCGCTCATATCATGCAAGGTCTTGCTAAAGCGCTCTTCTTCTTCGCGTCCCCATGACCAAGTAAAAGCCATAACCTGTCGGGTCAGGGCCGGGTCATGCATGTCGCGGGCGCACATCGCCTCAAGCGCCCCCATGGCAAGTTCCAGAAAGGAATCTGCCGTATCCATATTTTCCTTGAATTTATCCATCAAGATCTGGTTTGATTCCAGAAATATTTCCTGAATCAACTCAGCCTTGGTTTGAAAATATTGCATCACAAGGCCCGGCGAGACCTGAGCCTCATCAGCTATTTTTCGTATGGTCGCGCTGTTCATGCCATGCTTCGCTATGACCGTGTGGGCAGCATCCACAATTCGCATTCGTGTCTGCCCCCGTCGCCCGTTTTTTGCCCCAACCTCATCCGCACTCAATGCTCTACCCCATTTCCCTTTACCCCAAAGTGTACTTCTATTTTCACTTTAAACAACACTGTATCTTATCAAAAAAAAACATGTTCACAAAAAAGTGAGTGCGTTTATTGATTGTCCGGCATCGTCCATATTCACAACGCGTTACCAGATTAAACAAAGGCCCTGCTGCTCTAACGCTACAGATTCACTATCTGGTCGCCCGGGTACTTTATTTGGGTCCTGACTCATTCAGATGGTTTGGGCCCCGAAAGTTTTCATGACATCGCGCCCATGGCGTGCATTAAACTTCACCTCACACTGCCTAAATTTTAGGCATTCACATGCCTTTCTTCCTGATCCTCCGCCACACCTTGCTCTGCAGCGCGCTTTTTGTTGCGCTGCATCAATCTTGCAACAATCTCTTATATTCTTCAGGTGCCCCATGCTCATATNACAGACCGTTACCAACACACCCGATCTAACCGCCCGGCTGGCGGATCTGGAAAAACAATTGGCCGGCATTCAGCAAACCTCTGCCTTTGTGGATAACACTTATTTGTTTCTCATTTCAGGCATGGTGGTGATGTTTATGGCCGCCGGGTTCTGTATGCTGGAAACGGGCCTGGTACGTCAGAAAAATGCCGCCACCATTGCGCTTAAAAATGTTTCGATTTATGCACTGGCGGGACTGGCCTATTACATTGTGGGCTATCGTTTGATGTATGAAGGGGTCGATGGCGGCTTTATTGGGCATTTCGGGCTGTGGAGCCCCGGCTCCCCCGATGGCGAAAGCTATTCCACCTCATCGGACTGGTTTTTCCAGATGGCCTTTGTCGCCACCGCTGCTTCGGTGGTGTCCGGCACCCTGGCGGAACGGATCAAGCTGTGGCCGTTTTTGTTTTTCAGCATCGTATTATGTGCAATCTTTTATCCCATTACCGGCTCCTGGGTGTGGGGCAGTGGCTGGCTTTCCACCTTGCATTTTTCCGACTTTGCCGGCTCCACCCTGGTGCATTCCGTTGGCGGCTGGGCGGCGCTGACCGGGGCAGTTTTACTGGGCGCACGCAAAGGTAAATATCCGGGCGGCAAAGCGGTGTCTCCCATGCCCGGATCCAACCTGCCCCTGGCGGCTCTGGGGACGTTTATATTATGGTTTGGCTGGTTTGGTTTTAATGGCGGTTCTCAACTGGCCGCCGGCACCATTGCCGACATTGATGCGGTGGCCAAAATCTTTGTCAACACCAATGCCGCCGCTGCTGCCGGGCTGGTTATGGCGCTGGTACTCACCCAGATCATCTACAAAAAGGCCGATCTGACCCTGGTGCTGAACGGGGCCATTGGCGGCCTGGTTTCCATTACCGCCGAACCGCTGGTCCCTGCGGTCTGGCAGGCTATCGCCATTGGAGCGGTAGGCGGCATTATTGTTGTGCTGGCGGTGCCATTGCTGGATCGCCTCAAAATTGATGATGTAGTCGGAGCCATACCGGCGCACCTGTTTTGCGGGATATGGGGCACGTTGATTGTAGCCTGGACCAATCAGGCCGAAGGCACGAGCTGGGTCCAGCAATTAGGCGTGCAGGCACTGGGCGTGGTGTCCATTGGCGCGTTCACAGTGATTGCCAGCAGTGCGCTCTGGCTGTTGCTTAAAAAATCTATTGGCATCCGGTGCACGGACGAAGAAGAATTTATCGGGCTGGACAAGGCCGAGCTGGGCCTGGAGGCCTATCCCGAATTTGCCCAGGGTTAGTTAATGCACGTTAACCCCTTGCTTGTACTTTAACGCCATAATACTCGCCGGATTTCCGCAAATACACCGTGGAGGACTGGCGGCAGGATGAGCGATCAGACATTTGATAATGACGGGCTTGAACACGGCCCCATTGGCCGGTTTATGCGCGCCACCATGGGGCGCCTGACCGGCTTGGTCCTGTTAGCGGCTGGGGTTTTCGTATTTCTTTCGGTGCTTACCCATGCCCCCATGGACCCAAGCCTGAACAGTGCCGCCGATGGCCCCGCACAAAATGCGGCCGGTCTGGCCGGGGCCTATGTTTCTGATCTGTTGATGCAAAGCATTGGCTGGGGTGCCTATGGTCTGGCCCTTAGCCTCAGCGCCTGGGGTGTCATGCTGGTCAGCCGCCCCAGGCGGCGTGTTCTGATGACCTGGCCCAGAATTACCAGTCTGATCATTGGAGCCGGGCTGCTCAGCTTTGCCAGTGCGGCCCTGCCCATTCCAGCCATATGGCCCTTTGCCACCGGGCTTGGCGGAGTGCTGGCCGACACTCTCTATTTACCGCTGACCGGGCCTGGGTTTCCATCCTGGGCCGGGCCACTGGCCGCCGTTTTTGCCTTTGTGTTTTCATTTTTTACCTTTGCCTTTGCCTTTGGTCTGCGTTTTCGTGATGGCGGGGCCATTGTGGATGCCGCCGGACTGGCATGGGCAACCTTTAGAGTGGCTCTGGACCGTGTAATCGGCGTTTTACAAAGTTTCAGAGGTCAAAATGAGCCCGTATCCACCACCAGAAAGGGAACCCGCAAAAGCGCCGTAAAGACCAAGGGCGCCCCAAAAAAACGCGCTGCCAAAGCTCAGGTTAAAAAACCCAGAAAAGTGGTCGTCAGCCGCCGCGAGGCCCGCGAACAGCAACTCAATATGCCCTTTGGCGGCAAAAAAGGTTTTGAGCTGCCGCGTCTGGATTTGCTGACTCGCCCTACTGGCAGGGTGACCAGCATTGATGAAAATGCCTTGCGCCAGAATGCACAATTGCTGGAGACCGTCCTCGCTGACTTTGGCATTAAAGGCCAGATCGTTCACGTACAGCCCGGCCCGGTGGTTACGCTTTATGAGCTGGAACCGGCACCGGGGTTGAAATCCTCCCGCGTGGTCAGCCTGTCCGATGATATTGCCCGCTCGATGAGTGCCATTGCCTGTCGCGTAGCGGTAATTCCGGGACGCAATGTTATTGGGATCGAGCTGCCCAATGCGAGGCGTGATACGGTGTTTTTACGCTCGCTCATGGCCTCAGGTCTTTATGAGCGCTCCAAAGCAGAATTGCCATTGGCACTGGGCGAAACCATAGGCGGCGAACCGTTTATTGCGGATCTGACCCGTATGCCGCATTTGCTGGTGGCGGGCACCACGGGGGCGGGCAAATCGGTGGGTATCAATTCTATGATCCTGTCTTTGCTCTATCGTCATGGGCCGGACCAGTGCAAATTTATCATGATCGACCCMAAAATGCTGGAACTGTCGATCTATGACGGCATCCCGCATTTGCTGGCCCCGGTAGTCACCGATCCCAAAAAGGCGGTCACAGCCCTGCGCTGGACGGTGCGCGAAATGGAATCGCGCTACCAGAAAATGTCCRAGCTGGGCGTGCGCAATCTGGCAGGTTTTAATGCTCGCATCGCCGAAGCCAAGGCCAAGGGTGAGCCATTAAAGCGCACGGTGCAAACCGGCTATGACAAAAAAACCGGCGAACCGGTTTATGAAAGCGAAGATCTGGATCTGGATCATCTGCCCTTTATTGTGGTGATCATAGATGAAATGGCCGACCTGATGATGGTGGCCGGCAAGGATATTGAGACGGCGGTTCAGCGGCTGGCGCAAATGGCCCGCGCCGCGGGTATTCATGTGATCATGGCCACGCAGCGCCCTTCGGTGGATGTCATCACCGGCACTATCAAGGCCAATTTCCCCACCCGGATCAGTTTTCAGGTTACCTCTAAAATCGACAGTCGCACCATTTTGGGTGAACAGGGTGCCGAACAGCTTCTGGGCCAGGGCGATATGCTGTTCATGGCCGGTGGTGGGCGAGTACGTCGTCTGCATGGCCCGTTTGTCTCTGATGAAGAAGTGGAAAGCATTGCCAATTTTCTCAAAAAACAGGGCAAGCCGGTCTATCTGGAAGACATTACCGAGGACACCGGCGAGGATGATACCGATGGTCATGCGCTTTTTGGGGCGTCCACCGGGGATGATCTCTTTGACAAGGCCGTGGCCATTATTGCGCGGGACCGCAAGGCCTCGACCAGCTATCTGCAACGGCGTTTGCAAATCGGCTATAACCGGGCCGCCACCCTGATYGARCGGCTGGAAGATGAAGGCATTGTCAGCGCCGCCAACCATGCGGGCAAACGCGAGATATTACTGCCCGACCATGCGGATATGTAGCCCGGGCGGCTATCAGTGATGAATGCCCGCTGAACACGCCTGCCCTTAAATTGCCAGAGTGTCTGTCTATATCTATTCATGACACTTAAACGGAATATGATTGCCATGAAGTTTTCTTCCCTTGCCCCCGGTCTGGCTTTTTTGATGCTGAGCGCGTTTTCACCGCCCCCGGTGCGAAGCCAGGCGGACACCTCAAACGTTACGTCAAGCCAAAGCTTTTCCAAAAACGATCCGGAGACAGTTAAGCAGGTCGAGCGCCTGAACACCTATGTGCGCTCGATCCGCACCATCTCAGGCCGCTTTGTACAAAGCACCACCAATGGCAATCAGCAGACCGGCACATTTTTCTGGAAACGCCCTGACAAGCTGCGCATTGAATACGACACCACGCCTTTGCTGATAGTCGCCGATGGCTCGAACATCGCGCAAATCGACAAGGAGCTGGAAACCATAGACCAGATCCGTATTTCCTGGACCCCTTATAAATTTCTACTGGCCCGCAAGTTTGATTTATTAAAAGGAGCGAACCTGGTTGGACTGGTGCGCACCGAAAATGCCAGCTTGGTAACCGTGCGGGACAGAGACGGCGAACTGGACGGCGATTTTACACTGATCTTTGCCGAGCCAGAGCTAAAACTGCTGGGATGGACCTGGAAAAATGCCTTTGACGGCGAAGTCCGCTTTTTGCTCAATGATGTGCAGGAAGGTAAAAAGCTAAGCTCCAAGCTGTTTGTGATCCGCGAGGAGGAACGCCGGCGCGGCGGGAGACGGCGTTAAATACACACGGTTTTCATATTCTCCCCGGCAAAACGACTCACTTTTTTAGTGGTATTTATACCACATGCAAATGGTAACATAAAATTCATTTGCTTTTTTCGTCAATCGTGTCTTTAATGCACTGTAACGATTGTTAGCCCGGGCTTTGTTCCGTCCCCCGTAGCGGGTCCAGATGACAATCTGGCCGGATATGTACCCCTCTCGGCCCTGCGCGACTACACGCGCAAACATTGACGCCCGGCCGCCCCCTCTCGGCCGGGCGTCTTCGTTTACACACTTCCTGCATTGCCCTTCGCGACAGACTTGCGAGCACTCCCAACCTCCCCCATAACCATTGCCTGACAGGGAGAATGCCGTGAGCAATTTCAAAATAGCCAGCTGGAATGTCAATTCTGTGCGCCTGCGGGCGCCTCAGATTATTGATTTTCTAATAAATTCCAGACCCGATGTATTGTGCATTCAGGAAATTAAATGCCGCAATGGTGAATTTCCAGCCGAGGTTTTTGCCAAAGCGGGTTATGCTCACCAGATGGTGCGCGGCCAAAAGGGAATGCACGGCGTTGCCATCGTTTCGCGACATCCCCTTGGAGAGCTGGCGGACCCGTCATTTTGTGAACACGACCATGCCCGTGTGGCCCTGGCCACCATCAAGGGTATCGATATATGCAATGTTTATGTCCCGGCAGGCGGCGATGAGCCGGACGCCAAAACCAATCCAAAGTTTGCCCATAAACTCAATTTTCTGACCCGGATGGAAAAATGCTTTGCGGCGCGACAAAAAGAAAATCCCAAAGACAGGCTGATCCTGACCGGAGATCTGAACATTGCACCCTTGGAATCGGATGTCTGGTCGCACAAACAATTGCTCAAAGTGGTCAGCCACACCCCGATCGAGGTGGCCGCCCTGAACGCCATTCAAAAGGCAGGGAATTTTGCCGATATCGCCCGCGAACTGATCCCGGAACCAGAGCCGGTGTTTACCTGGTGGAGTTATCGCTCAAAGGACTGGACCAAAAACAACCGTGGTCGCCGCCTGGATCACATCTGGGTCAGCCCGGCGCTAAGGGATGCCGCCTTGCATCACGGGGTTTCGGGGTTTGAGGCGTTAACCGCCTGTCGGTCATGGGAGCGCCCATCGGATCATATTCCGATCACCCAAATGCTGCGGCTCTAGGTCAGGATAGCACATCTTCCATACCGTAAAGCCCTGGCGGCTTATCGTACAACCAATGGGCGGCGTGCAAGGCCCCTTGCGCAAAAATATCGCGGCTTTGGGCGGTGTGGGTAAAGCACAAGGTTTCGCCCGCGCCATAAAACATCACATTATGGGTGCCGACCACTTCGCCAACACGGTCTGCGGTGATGATAATCTCGCCGCGCGTTGGGTGTTCCTCCAAAGGCCTACCCAGAGAAAGGCATTTTGGCGTGACGCTCTGATCCCATCCCATCATCACGGCATCAGCCAGCATCAGAGCCGTGCCTGAAGGAACATCTTTTTTAGCGCTGTGGTGACGATCATGGATATGCACGCCCCAAGCTGGGCCCAGACGGGCGGCGGCCTCTTGCACCTGATGCACCAGTGCCGTTACGCCCAACGAGAAATTGCCACTAAGCAGGATCGCCATATCTTTAGCGGCCTGACGCAAAGCTTGGTCCTGCACATCGGTCCACCCGGTGGTGCCGGTGACAAGCGCTTTGGCACCACCTTTAGCAAGAAGGCCTGCCAGTTCGGCCCCCGCCGCCGGGCTGGAGACATCGATCACCACATCACAGTGCAAAAGGGTACGGGCATCAGCCGTGGCCAATAATCCCATTGGCTTTGCCCCGGCAAGAACGCCAGCGTCCTGACCCAGCGCCGCGCTGCCTTTGCGCACGATAACGCCGCGCAACGAAAAGCGCGTGTCCTCCAGCGCCAGCGCTAAAATACGCCGCCCCAGCCGCCCCGCGCCGCCATGGATGCCAAGAGAGATCGGTGTCATGATAATCCTTACACTTTCCTTTGCTCTACACCCCGCCTGCGCCGTCGCCAAGGTGCCTTTACCTTGGCAATTGTAACCGGCACCAAGTCACGTTATGATCCGACAATATGAGTTTTATACTTCCAGCGTTGTTTTTTGGGGTGTTTGGCGGATGGCTGACCCTTTCGGGCCTTGGCCGCCTTGGCCGCCTCAAGGCCATGTCGGGGAGTATWCGCACGCTCGGCGGAACTTTTCTGGCTGCTATCGGAGCCGGATCGGCGCTGTTGGGGTTTAACTTTGTTACCTATCAACGCCTGACCAATGAGCGCCCCGCCGCCCAGATCAGCTTTGTGCAAACGGCTCCCCAGCGTTATACCGCCACGCTGGATATACCGGGCGAGGAGCCAAAGCCCCTAGATGTGGCCGGTGATGAATGGCGTCTGGATGCCCGGTTTATTAAATGGCACCCCATCGCCAATATTGGCGGACTGGATGCCTATTATCGCCTTGACCGCCTGACTGGACGCTTTGCCGATACCGCCCAGGAGATCAGCGAGCCGCGATCGGTCTATGCCTTAAGYGAAAAYCCGGGGCTGGATATCTGGAARCTGGCGCAGGAYAAACGCTTTGCCCGCCTGAAGGCGCTGGATGCCTATTATGGTAATTCKGTCTATGCGCCCATGCGCGATGGGGCCCAATTTGAGGTCTTTGCCACGCAAAACGGCCTGATTGTGCGCCCGCAAAATGATGCCGCCAAAGCGGCACTTTCCGGCTGGGAATAGTTCAGGCCGGCTGGCGCAGCATCAGCCACATGGGCAGCCCCTTGCCATCCACGTCAAAATCTTCAATCACCTCAAAACCCCGGCCCCGATAAAAGGCAAGGTTTTGTGCCTTGGAATTTTCCAGAAAAGCCGGCAGGCCGTGTTCATCGCAATAACGCAGCATCGGGGCCATCACGCGCTTGCCCAGACCCTGACCCTGAAAACGCGGATCCACCGCAATGGCGAACAGGTATACATGGGGAATGGGCGGGTGTTTACGTTCCAGCCGGGCATCCAGGTCCAAAGTGCGCCGTATGGCCYSMANNAGCCWSWAWRMCGAACCACCGATGCGGTCAGATGCAGAGTCGGCAGAAGCGCAAAATCCTTGGATTGACCCGGGTGCAACCACAAACAGGCAGCCTTGTCCTCTTGGTTCTCGTGCAATAACACTCCCCCGCCCCGAGGCAGATAAATATGCCGGGCGAGCAGTGCAAACATCAGTTTTTGCGGCTTAGGGGAGCCAAGCGCCCAGTTCATAACCGGGTCATCGGCAAAGCCTCTGGCCATCACTTCGGCCATGCGGTTGATGTCCGCATTTTTTGTTGTGCAATGCTGTATTTGCGGGTCGTTGATCTGAGTGCTCATGATGCAAGTCTAGCGCACTATGGCTTCAAGTCGAGATCAAGGTCTGGATCTTAATGGGCGCGATCTTCATCACTGGTCATTTTATCCCAGAACGTGCGGGCTTTTTCAAAAAAACCTTCATGCTCCGGATGACAACCGGGGCTCGATTCGGGACAGCACTCTTTGCGAAAAGCGCCCAGCAGCTCTTTCTGGTGCGCGCTAAGGTTTCGTGGGGTTTCCACAAACAGTTCAATAATCATGTCGCCGCGTCCACGGCCACGCAAATGCGGCATGCCCTCGCCACGAAGACGCAGCCGTTTTCCAGTTTGGGCGCCGGGGGAAATATTGACCGATTTCTGTCCGCCATCAATGGTCGGCATTTTAATGTCGCCGCCCAGCGCCGCCGTGCACATGGGGGCCGGCGCACGGCAATAAAGATCAGGGCCATCGCGTTCAAAAAGATCATGGGGGCGGATGGATACAAAAATATAAAGATCGCCCGGCGGGCCGCCCCGTGCACCTGCTTCACCCTCGCCAGCAAGACGAATGCGCATGCCGTCTTCAACACCAGCAGGAATATTTACCGACAATTGCCGACGCGTGGCCACCGTGCCCACGCCATCGCAGGCGGTGCAGGGGGTGCGCACGGTTTGTCCCTGACCGCCGCAAGTACGACAGGTCTGTTCCATGGTAAAGAGGCCCTGGCGCATGCGAATGCGTCCGGCCCCCTGGCAAGTCGTGCAAGTATCGATTTCGGTGCCCGGCTCCGCCCCGTTGCCATGACAGTGATCGCAGGTTTTGCTGGTTGGTACAGTGATCTTTGCTTCGCGACCCAAAAAGGCATCCTCAAGGTCAATCTCCAGTGGGTAGCGCAGGTCTGAACCCCGCCCCGGGCCGGATTGAGCACCGCCTCTGGCGCCGAATATGTCGCCAAAGGCATCACCAAAAACCTGGCCAAAAATGTCTGAAAAATCGGCCTGGGATGCACCGTTTCCACCACCATTGCCATCAAAGGCGGCATGGCCAAAACGGTCATAGGCAGAGCGCTTTTGTTCGTCCGATAAAATGCCGTAGGCTTCGCTGATTTCTTTGAATTTTAGCTCGGCATCAGGGTTATCCGGGTTCTGGTCCGGATGAAACTTCATCGCCAGCTTGCGATAGGCACTTTTCAGGCCTTTGCCGTCGACATTTCGCGAAACGCCTAAGCTTTCGTAATAACAGGTCTTGGTGCTCATACTGGTTTACCGTTGATGATGAAGGCCACAGCAGCTTATGCCACTGTGGCCTTCATTATACACTTGACGTCAGGCGCTCTTCTGGTCGTCGTCAACCTCTTCAAACTCGGCGTCGACCACATCATCATCGCCCTCCGCATCAGATGCTGCTTGTGCTTCGGTGTCGGCCTGTTCGGCAGAATAAATAGCCTCACCCAGCTTCATGGCAACTTGTGCCAGTGCCTGTGCCTTGGCAGAAATATCCGCCGCATCTTCACCTTCAAGGGCGGTTTTCATATCCGCAAGGGCGGCTTCAATGGCCGCTTTGTCCTCTTCAGGAACCTTGTCGCCATGCTCGGCCAACTGACCCTCGGTCTGATGGACCAGGGCTTCGGCCTGATTTTTCGCCTCTACGGTTTCTCGGCGCTTTTTATCGTCTTCGGCATGGGATTCGGCTTCCTGGACCATCTTGTCGATATCAGCATCGGTAAGACCGCCAGAGGCCTCAATGCGGATGGTTTGCTCTTTGCCGGTGGCCTTGTCCTTGGCCGAAACCGAGACAATGCCATTGGCATCAATATCAAACGTCACCTCAATCTGTGGCACGCCGCGCGGGCTGGACGGAATGCCTACCAGATCAAACTGGCCAAGGATTTTGTTATCCGCCGCCATTTCACGTTCGCCCTGAAACACCCGGATGGTCACCGCAGACTGATTGTCCTCGGCGGTAGAAAAGGTCTGGCTTTTCTTGGTCGGAATGGTGGTATTGCGATCAATCAGGCGGGTAAACACACCGCCCAGGGTTTCAATACCCAGTGACAATGGCGTCACATCCAGCAACAGCACGTCTTTCACGTCGCCTTGCAGCACGCCGCCCTGAATAGCAGCACCCATGGCCACCACTTCATCGGGGTTCACACCCTTGTGAGGCTCACGACCAAAGAATTTTTTCACTTCTTCCTGCACCTTGGGCATGCGGGTCTGGCCACCAACCAGGATAACCTCGTCAATGTCCTTGGCGGTAAGGCCAGCATCCTTGAGAGCTTTTTTGCAGGGATCAATGGTGCGCTTGATCAGATCACCGACCAGGGTTTCCAGCTTGGCGCGGGTGATCTTCATGGTCAGGTGCTTTGGCCCGGAGGCATCAGCGGTGATAAAGGGCAGATTGACCTCGTACTGGCTGGCCGAAGACAGCTCCTTCTTGGCCTTTTCCGCTTCTTCGCGCAAACGCTGAATGGCCAGCTTGTCTTTACGCAAATCCACGCCGTGCTCTTTTTTGAACTCGTCGGCAAGGTAATCAACAATGCGCATATCAAAGTCTTCACCGCCAAGGAATGTATCCCCATTGGTGGATTTCACTTCGAAAACTCCATCGCCAATTTCCAGAATGGAAACATCAAACGTACCGCCACCAAGGTCATAAACCGCGATGGTTTTACCGTCTTCCTTGTCAAAGCCGTAGGCCAGCGCCGCCGCCGTTGGCTCGTTGATAATGCGCAGCACTTCCAGACCGGCGATCTTACCGGCATCTTTGGTGGCCTGACGCTGGGCGTCATTAAAATAGGCAGGCASCGTGATCACCGCTTGTGTGACCGGCATGCCCAGAAAGCTTTCGGCGGTTTCTTTCATTTTTTGCAAAATAAAGGCAGAAATTTCGGATGGAGACAGTTTTTTATCACGGCCCTGAACCCAGGCATCCCCATTGGCACCGGGTACAATTTTATAAGGCACCATGGCGGCATCTTTTTTCACCATGGGGTCATCCATTTTGCGACCAATCAGACGCTTGATGGCAAAAAAGGTCTGCTCGGGATTGGTGACGGCCTGGCGCCGTGCGGTTTGGCCGATCAAGCGTTCACCGTCTTCGGTAAAGGCAACCACGGACGGGGTCGTGCGCATGCCTTCAGCGTTCTCAATAACTTTTGGGGCCTTGCCATCCATAACAGACACACAAGAATTGGTTGTTCCAAGGTCAATACCTATGACTTTGCTCATATCTTTCTCCTTTGCGGCAGATCAGATCGGGTAGCCCGTTTATGGCACTACACCTGTGTGATCTCCTTGTTTTCATTCTTAATCCATGGCCGGTAAGCCGTTCGTCACGGATATGGGTAAAGTTTTACACAACCGCAAGGGCTGTAAGGGTTATATGGCGGCCGAATATTACTAAATTGTTCAGGAAAAAGGGCGTTTTGACAGGTTTTGGCGTAAATCATGTCATTTTGCCGCATAGATATACAAGCGCCAGGATTATGGCTGGCATTGGCACCAGGGCAATACACACCCATAATCATACCATGAACACAGGATTTCAATTTCCGGATGGTTTTTTGCTTTTACCGGAATATTTCACACGCCGGGCACAGGAAGACCTGTTGCGTCATGTGCGCGAAGGCGTGCGGAGCGCCCCGCTATACCGCCCCGTCATGCCGCGTACCGGCAAGCCTTTAAGTGTGCGCATGAGCAATTTTGGCCCCTTGGGGTGGATCACCAGCAAGGAAGGTTATCGCTATGGTCCGCACCACCCGGTCACCAACAAACCCTGGCCAAAACTGCCCGACTGCCTTGATCAGCTTTGGCAGAAAACCGCAAACTGGCCTTCCCCGCCCCAGGCCTGCCTGATCAATTACTATGATGAAAAGGCACGCCTGGGCCTGCATGTGGATGCCGATGAAAACGCCGCAGATGCGCCCATAGTATCCGTCTCTTTGGGTGATCAGGCGCTTTACCGGTTGGGCGGGCCACAGCGTAACGACCCCACCCGGTCGTTGCGCCTGTCCTCCGGGGATGTGGTGGTACTGGCCGGGGCGGCAAGACATTGTTATCACGGGGTGGACCGGATTTACCCGGGCACCTCTACCCTTTTGCCAAAGGGCGGACGCATCAACCTGACCATGCGCGTAGTAGGAAAGATCACATAAAATGAAAACACGAGCCGCCATTGCCTTTGAGGCCGCAAAACCACTGGTCATAGATGAGGTGGATCTGGACGGACCAAAAGCCGGCGAGGTTCTGATCGAGATCAAGGCTACCGGCATTTGTCATACCGATGCCTTCACCCTGTCTGGTGGTGATCCGGAAGGGCTTTTTCCCTCGGTCCTTGGCCATGAAGGGGCGGGGCTGGTGCTGGAATGCGGCCCCGGCGTAACCTCGGTTGCACCCGGCGATCATGTCATCCCGCTATACACCCCCGAATGCCGCGAATGCGAATACTGCCTGAACCCCAAGACCAATTTGTGTCAGGCCATTCGCGAAACGCAAGGACGCGGATTAATGCCAGACGGCACGTCGCGGCTTTCCTATAAAGGCCAGCCGTTGTTTCACTATATGGGGTGCTCTACCTTTGCCAATCATGCGGTCATGCCGGAAATTGCGTTGGCTAAAGTACGAAAAGACGCGCCCTTTGACAAAATCTGTACCATTGGCTGCGGCGTCACCACCGGGCTGGGCGCAGTGATGTTTTCAGCCAAGGTTGAAGCGGGCTCTACCGTTGTGGTGTTTGGCCTTGGCGGCATTGGCCTGAACGTTATTCAGGGAGCCAAAATGGTGGGTGCGCGCCAGATCATCGGCGTGGACATCAACCCCGACAAACGCGCCATGGCGGAAAAATTTGGCATGACAGATTTTGTCAATCCAAGCGAAATTTCGGATGATCTGGTTAGCCATCTGGTAGACCTGACCGGCGGCGGGGCAGATTATACCTTTGAATGTATTGGCAATGTTCAGGTGATGCGCACGGCACTGGAATGCTGCCATAAAGGCTGGGGCGAGAGCTATATTATCGGCGTTGCCGGGGCCGGACAGGAAATATCGACCCGGCCGTTTCAGCTGGTTACCGGGCGGTCATGGCGCGGCACGGCCTTTGGCGGAGCCAGGGGGCGCACGGATGTTCCCAAAATTGTCGACATGTATATGGAAGGCCGCATTAATATTGATGATCTGGTCACCCATACCCTTGGGCTTGAAGAAATCAATCATGGGTTTGACCTCATGCATGAAGGCAAGAGCATTCGCAGCGTTGTGGTTTACGGCTAAATATTCGTAAATCGGACAAGACGGGGAGGGGCATTTTTTATCAAGATTTTGGAGCAACGGCGAACTTTACACCAATAAGCGTAAATTTTGTGACAAAAATGTAACTTGTTTGTATGAAATCAGAGCCACGCTCTTGTTTCATTGACGACCAAACATGCGACCTATATCCAGTCTGAGTAATATCAGGGGCAAACTGTGTGCATAGCAACAGTCAAAGTGCGCCTGAGCTATCTTGTGGGGCGATTGTTTCGCACTTACTTACTTTCCTTAAGGGGTTGATATAATGATTAAACAAAAAGACCATTTGGCGACAATACGCCGAGCGGCGCTTGCGGGCGTAGCGATCGGTGCGTTGCTTTCCATGCCAACATACGCGTTAGCACAGGCTGTGCAAACGACGCCTCAGGCAGACGAAACCACCGATAATGATGACACCAAAAAAGAAGAAAGAATCGTTGTCACGGGTTCACGCCTGAAACGCTCTTCGTTTACCAGCATCTCGCCTTTGCAAGTGCTTGACGGTGAAGTTTCGCGGGATTTGGGTCTGCTTGATGCAGCCTCCATGCTGTCTTCTCTTTCTGTGGTTTCCGGGCAACAAAACACTTCAGCCGTTTCAACCGGCTTTAATGGTGGCCTGCAACAGGCATTTACCACTATCGGTAGCGTAACGCCTTCACTACGTGGTCTTGGTTCCAGCGTAACGGGTCGTTCGCGTTCACTGGTACTGGTTAACGGCCGTCGCTTTGGCCCAATCGGTGTTGGCGGCGCGCCTGCAAACACCGACATCAGCATGATCCCTGGCAGCCTTATCAGCCGCGTTGATGTACTGCTTGATGGTGCATCATCCGTTTACGGTTCAGATGCTATTGCCGGCGTGATCAACTATGTCATGCGTACGGATTTTGAAGGCGTAGAAGTCAGTGCTTCTACCCGCTTTAACGAGCATGGCTGGGGACGGAACGACGTGATGTCCCTGACAACCGGTGTCAGCAATGACCGTGGTTATATTGGCTTTGCCGCTGAATTTAACAACCAGAAAGAAGTTGAAAAAGTTGACGTCCTTAAGGCCTTTGGCAAAGGTTTGACCAATCTTGACGGCACTCCGATCAATGTGCTTTGTGATCAGGCTATCGGTGAATTTCCAGATGGGCGTCAGGTTGCTGTTTGTAATGATGTTCCCTCAAATTTCCTTATTACCGGTCGTTTTGGCACGGTGATCGACACAACAGGGCCGTCTAATATTGGCATTCCAGGCTATAACGCCCGTCCAGGCAGCTTTTTCCGTCCGGTTGATGATCCAGCTATTAACGGTTTCCCGGAAAACCTTGGTGATACATATTTGCCAGGAACCAAGCGTATTAACATATTCACCACCGGTGAGTATGATCTGAACACCTATGGCAACATGACCCTGTTTTTCGAAGGCAGCTATGCTAATCGCCGCCTGAAAAGCCAGGTTACACAACAGGAAGTTCTTCCTATTGCTGCTTCCAATCCGTTTAACCCATTTGGTTCTGGTGGCCTGTTTGTATACAATACGCCAAACAATACGGATCAGGAAATCAATGTTGTTCGCACCGTTGCTGGCCTGAAAGGCGATCTGCCGGACCTGAACTTTGGCAGCTTTAACAACTGGACCTATGAAACCTATGCCAGTTATCACCGCTCCACCGGTTTCCAGACCATTGATGGCCTTGGCCTTGAAGATCGTCTGGCTGCTGGCCTGAACAGCCGCGTTGACCCTTCTACCGGCAACATTGTTTGCGACACGGCAACTGGTGACAGTTTCTTTGGTTTTGATACGGTTCGTGCACCGATTGCTTGTGTGCCTCTCAACCCTTTCAACCCAGCCTTCCTGACAACAGGCAGTTTTGCCACGCAAGAGCAAAACGACTTTGCCTATGGCCGTACTGGTCAGAAAACCGAAGTTGAGCAAATTGTCTTTTCTGGCTTTACCACGGGCGAAGTCTTTGACTTCCCACAAGGTGGTGCGGCTCAGATCCTGGTCGGTGGTGAATACCGCAAGGACAAGGTGCACACTGTATCCAGCAACAGCACTCGTCAGGGTCTGCTGCAAGGTGTGGATGCTGATGTTGGCTCAAGCGGCAAGCGTGATCTGAAAGAAGCCTTCTTTGAGCTTTCTCTGCCAATTTTCAAAGGTCAGAAATTTGCTGATACTTTTGAAATTGATGGAGCTGCCCGCTTTACTAAAGAACAGTTTAGCGCTGGCAACTGGACTTACCAGATCAAGGGTGAATACGCCCCGATTTCCTGGATCCGTTTCCGTGGTGGCTATGGTACATCTTTCCGCGCACCGGATACTGGCGAGCAGTTTGGTACAGGTACTATCTTTATCGTACCAAGTCAGGCTGACCCATGTAACGTTGGCTCCTTGCGGATCAACCCGGTTACCAACACGTATGACCCAGCACTGGAAACGCGTTCTTCCGTACTTCTGGCAAACTGTCGTGCGCTTGGTCAGGACCCGACCACACTTGGTACTGTAGGCCAGGGCACGTCAACTCTGGCATTTGTATCCAACCCGGTTGCTTTTGGTAACTTTGGTAACATTGCTACGGACCCTGAAAATTCCAATGCACTGTTTGTTGGTGGTACGGTTTCACAACCCTGGTTTGAAGACTTCACTCTTCGTATTGGCGCCACATACTATGAATACGAAATCAACGGCTCTATCGGTCAGTTGACCCGTGGCCGTATTTTGAGCGATTGTCTGGAATCAGTAGGTCTTACCGATCCACTGTGTGCATTCCAAATTCGTGATGTGAATGGTACTCTTGTTGCCGTTAACGAAGCTTCGATCAATCTGGGTCAAACGACATCCAGAGGCGTCGATGTTAACGTGAACTTCCAGTATGACATTGACTGGCTTCCATTTACCGATGACGTGGTCAGCCTGGACTGGAATACGGTTGCAACCCGTTCAACCAACAATACAGAAGATGTGCTGAACAATGGCAACGTCACCGACAATCTGGGCAATCTGTCCCTGGGTGGTGGCTTTCCTAAACTTCAAATCGTATCTACTGCACGGTTTAACTGGAAAGATTTTGGCATGACATGGCGCCTGCGCTTTGTTGATGGCATGCAGGCCAACAATCTTGGTTCTAACAATTCAAGCTTTAACCCTTGCTTTGATTTTGCCGCTGGCGCTCCGGCTCCAGGTTGTGTAAATGCACGGTTGTCTCACGATTTCTACCAGAATGATTTGACCTTTAATTACAATCACGACACATGGTCATTCCGTGCTGGTATGCTGAATATCTTTGACAGCGTTCAGACTGTGGATAACTCCAGAGCACTGTTCAACGTATGTATTCAGTGTGGTCATGACACCATGGGTCGCAGCTTATTCTTTAGCGGCACCAAAAACTTCTAAGTCTGTTCCAATGACTTAGAGGACTGGAAACAATCCGGAAAAGGCCCGTGCAATTCGCACGGGCCTTTTTTTTAACGCCACAGAGTCAAGTTTCTGATTGTTGATGAGCTGAGGCGCTCCTGGCTGTTCATACATGGCGTTCTGTTTCTGGTGACACCTGTCACAAACGCTCTTTGAATGATGCAATAGGAGCTAATCCGGTCGCCAGAAATCGGCCGGGTCCATACAGAATATAGCTCTGAGTTCAATCCAGATTGAGAGCTATACGCCAGGGCAAGGCAGCAAGCGTGGTTTTATACGAACACTATGCCCAGCACTAAAAGCCCCAAAAACGCGATGGCGAGCAAGATCAGGTAGACACTGTCCAATGCGAATACGCGCAATACTGCCCCAACCCGGCCGCTGTCATAGACGCGACGGATCAGCCGATAGAGATAGATATTGCTCCACAGCACAAAAATACCCCCGGCCAAAGCGGTGTTGATCCACATACCAACGGGCACCAGCAGCACCAGAAATAGAAATAGAAAAGCATGAAAATGCAAAGCCACAACCATATGATCATAGATAAAAAACCGGCGGCGCCAGAAAAATGTCAATGTTAGTAACAGGCCGTAAATTGGGGCAAGGATAAACGCCAGTCGTGGCGCCCAGCGACTCAACGCAGCCAGATATTGCGCCGGGTTATTAACCGCTGTTTCAAGGTTGTTTGCAATAAACCGTTTTGTTTCTACCGATAAACCTGCCAGCGCGGGCGCCTCTACATAAACATCAGCATGAACATCCACGGCCTGGTCGCTTTCACCTGACGCCGGGGTTGCATCATCCTGGGCCTGCACACTTTCCTCTGCCTTGATGGCCGCACAGGTGTCGCTGAGGGGATCATCGGGCAAGATTTCAGAACGAAATTCACACGCTAGTCGCTGACCAAGGCCATAGGCAGAGGGCGCGGATGATTGCGCCATGCTCTGCCGGTTTAATTCGCCTTCAATAAAGGCAATCCGCTTTTTGGCCGCCGCCTTTGCCGCAGCGCTTTCAGACGAAGCTTCCAGATCTTCTCTAGCCTGCTCCAGCGCCTTTTGAATATCGGCTATGTCCTCTGTTGAGACATCCTGTTTTGGACCTTTGGTGACGAGGCCATTATTGGATACCAGCGTTGCAAAGGTAAGAAAAAATATTAAGCTGGACAATAAAAACAGGCGGATAGGTGAAATATAAGGCTGGCGTATCCCTTTCAGGTATTGAGCGGTGATCTTGCCAGGGCCAAACAAAAGCGGCGGAATTGTACGCCAAATTCGCCCATCCAGCCCAAAATACCCCTCCARAATTTCTGCAAACAAGGCCCACACCGGACGATGATAGGTATCGGCAACCTGACCGCAATGATGGCAATGCCGCCCTCGCAATAGGGTGTGACAATTTGAACATACCGTTCCCGATACGGGTATTTTAGTCGTGTGTGAGTTATCACCACCCACAAGGGCGCCCGCTACGCCGGTCTCTACGGCTGCACCTGTAATTGCCTCCGCCAGGATTTCATCTGGCATTACTGCCCCCTTGCATTACCAGCCCTGATTCTTATCAGAGGCGGCCAAAGACGCAAAACCCGATAAGCAAACGCAATCAATCAAGGCAGGTCTGATTGATTGATACACAAGTAGCGCGACCGGTGAATGTTAACAACGTTATCCACCCACCCCGTTACCTTGGGGTTTACCAAAGCCCGGTTAACCACATACCACATGGGAATAATCGGCATGTCATCAACCATGACCTGTTCAGCCTTTTTCATCAAAGCYGCCCGTTTCTGCATGTCCAGTTCTTTATTGGACCGCTCAACCAGATCGTCATATTCAGGGTTTGAATATTTACTGTAATTCATTTGCCCGGTTTTTGTTTCCATCAAATAGAGAAAGTTCTGGGCATCATTGTAGTCGGCAATCCAGCCCCCATCACCCACTTCAAACTCTCCCGCCCGCAAATCAGCGTAAAGAATTTGTGTTTCTGTACCTGAAATTGTGACATGAACCCAAGGCGCAATATCGTTCCAGTCCGCCTGCACCGCCGGGGCAACACGCGGATTATCGCCTGTATTGCGGTATGTGTATTCAAATTCCAGTGGATGATCCGGGCCAAAACCCGCTTCCATCAACAATGTACGCGCCTGCTTGCGGCGATCTTCCAGGCTCAATCCTGCCCATTTGGCACGCGCCCCCTCGGGGTAATTAGCCACACCGGGTGGCACCAGGGAATACGCGGGAATCTGACCTGATTTCAGAATTTCCGCCGTCATAAAATCACGATCCAGCGCCATACCCAGCGCATTTCGGACACGCTTGTCATTAAACGGTGCCGTACGGGTATTGATTGAAAAATAGGTAGTACCCAAATAAGGGTGAATGCGCACATACCCGGGCAATTGCCTGTTCAGGAATTCCAGCTTCTGCCCTGGAAAATCTGTATTCAGGTCTAGTCGACCTTCGCGCACCTGCCGTTCGGCGCTGTTGTTATCAACCGTTGGGTAAAAGAAAATATCGTTCAGGCAAACATTTTCAGCATCATAAAACGATGGATTTTTTTTCACATGCACATAATCATTTGTGCGCCATTCCACCAGTTTATAGGGGCCGTTCACCTGAATGTTTTCCGGCTTGATCCATGCATTCCCTTTTTCTTTGACCACATGGGCAGGGACGGGCATGGACGTATAATGGCTTAAGAGACCAGGCAAATAAGGCGCCGGATATTCCAGCACAATCTCCAGGGTGTGGTCGTCAATGGCACGAACGCCAAGCTCTTCACCAGGAAGTTTGCCATTGTTGACCGCTTCGGCATTTTTTATGGCAAACAGCAAAGATGCATATTGTGCCAGCGTTTCCGGATTAAGAATACGGCGCAGGGAATACACAAAATCATTGGCCGTAACCGGCACCCCATCAGACCATTTGGCATCGCGCAGAGTGAACGTCCACGTCAGGCCGTCCTCGGTGGTTGTCCAGTTCTCTGCCATGCCGGGAATGGGTTCACCGGCAGCATTTTCCGTAAACAGACCGATAAACATATCGCCAATGATATTGTTTTCCCAGGTGCCGCTGGCCTGGTGCGGATCAAGGGACAACGGCTCGGCTGTATTGCCTCTGTGTAGCGTAAGGTGGTCATCTTCTATTTCCTTACCCCCGCCACATCCACTAAGCACCAGTACGCCAGCGGCGATAATACCAAAAGTTCGTCGGGAATAATAAGTCATGACTTCTCCTGCCAATCATAATCTGGGGGCAATTTCACGGTAAGAAGTTAATATAAAGCATCAAAGCAATCGACATAAATTACATATCGATTAAAGTATCATCTTTGTAGGCAATTGTTCGCCTAAAAATGCAGGAAAATCTTATGACCCGCCATTTGCTTCTCATATCGTGCGCCGCGTTCTTTCTTGGCACCATAAGTGCAGAGGCCGCCGACAAGCCGGCATCTACGCCACTTAGCGGTATATACGCCTGCACAGAAATTGCGGACAATATGGCGCGACTGGCCTGTTATGATGCTGCCGCTGGCAAGCTGCGCAAAGCCGAGTCCTCTGGTGAATTTGTCGCCGTGGAAAGCAAAGACATTCTCAATATAAAAAGGGATGCTTTTGGTTTTCGCCTGCCCAGCCTGCCTAAATTAAAATTGCCTTCACTGGGTGGGAAAAGAGCTGATGCCTTTGCTAATGCAGATACCGATGCCGGGCAAATTATTGAACAAACTGACGCCGGCGAGGTTAATAAAGTAATCTATACAGTCGACCATATAACCGAGAAAAATTACGATACGCACTGGTTTTATCTGACAAACGGGCAAATCTGGAGACAAACCGATGGTAAAAAGTTCACTTATTCCAAAAAGATAAAACCAACGACTATTGTTATACGCCGCGCAAGCCTGGGTAGTTTCCTGATGAGAATTAATGGAAAAGGCCGGGCCATAAGAGTAGTACGCCAGAGATAATCATCTGCGCCGCTCCTATGAAAAGGCATGCATTGCTTTTGGTGTCGACCCGGAAAAGCTCTAGCGATCCTTGGGGTCTATCGCATCGCGCAGACCATCACCGATAAAGTTAAAACAAAAGAGCGTAACCATCATGGCGATGGCTGGAAACATCAGGGTCCAGGGCATGGTTTCCATATCCTGGGCGCCATTGGAAATAAGCTTGCCAAGGGAAGTCAGCGGTTCCTGCACCCCCARACCCAGAAAACTTAAAAAACTTTCAGCCAGAATAACCGATGGAATGGTCAGCGTCACATAAACCACCACCGGACCCAGAACATTGGGCACAATATGACGGCGGATAATGGTAAAGGGGCGCACCCCGGCGGCCTCGGCGGCCTCGATGAATTCCTTGCGCTTTAACGCAATGGTCTGGCCGCGCACAATACGGGCCATGGTCAGCCACTCCACCGCCCCAATAGCCACAAAAATCAACAGGATGTTCAGCGCCGGTTTGCCGGTGGTAAAATCCTTGAAAACCACCATCAGAATGATCACAAAAAAGATAAATGGCATGGCATACAGCGTATCAACAATACGCATCATAAATTCGTCAACCTTGCCACCGATATAGCCCGCCGTTGCRCCCCAGATAACGCCAATAACCAGAGAGACAAAGGTGGCAATCACACCAACAGCCAAAGACACCCTCAATCCAAACAGCAGTCGCACAAACAGATCCCGGCCTTGCGAATCTGTACCAAAAATAAACAGCTGTTCCAGGGTTGGGGCAATACCGACCTTGCTTTTATAGACGTGGTCGTATTCATGCGGCCATACCCACGGCCCGACAATGGCCAGAACCGTAATCACAAACAGCACAATCATGCTGGCCACCGCTGCACGGTTACGTTTTAATCTCGCCCGGGCATCATCCCAGAGCGAACGCCCCTGAACCGTCGCCTTGGCAGCGGCCTTTTCTATCAGCGCTTCGGTACGCGCATTATGCGAGGCACTACCCATGATCAATCATACCGCACTTTTGGGTCCAGAACGCCATAGAGAAGATCGGCAATCAGGTTCAGAATGATAATCAGACTGGCATATAAAATCACCACCCCCATCACCACCGTGTAATCACGCTGCAACGCACCCATCACGAATTGCCGCCCAATACCCGGCAGGGCAAAGATTTGCTCGACCACTATTGATCCGGTCAGCAAGGCCGCCGTGGCTGGTCCCAGATAACTGATCAGAGGCAAAACCGCTGCCCGCAAGGCGTGGCGCACAACCACCATATAGCCGGGCAGACCTTTGGCATAGGCGGTGCGAATATAGTTTGAGCGCAAAGTCTCGATCATGCTGGCGCGCATCAGGCGCGATATGATCGCAATCTGCGGCAGGGAAAGCGTGATCACCGGTAATAATAAATGCGTAAACGTTAATTGCCCACGGTCCAGTCCGGCGGTTGGCAACCAGCCCAGATACAAACCAAAGACAAGGGCCAGCACTGGCCCCGTTACAAAGGGCGGGATACTGATCCCCGTCATGGCAATCCCCATCACCGCATAATCCCCGGCCTGGTTTTGTTTAAGCGCGGCAAAACCGCCAAGCAGGCTGCCGATCAGAATGGCCAGCCCCATGGCCGAAAGGCCCAAAGTGGCACTGACCGGAAACCCCTCGGCAATAATATTGCTGACCGTCTTGTCCTTGTATTTCATCGATGGGCCAAGATCGCCCCGGGAGAGGTCTTTCAGGTAATACCCAAACTGCACGGCAATGGGCTGGTCCAAATGAAATTTTTCCGCCAGCCGCGCCTTGATCGCCTCGGGGATCGGGCGTTCCAGATCAAACGGGCTGCCCGGTGCCGCACGCATCAAAAAGAAAGCAAGGGTGATAATCAGGAAAACCGTGGGAATTGCAACCAGCAAACGGCGGACCAAAAATCCAAGCATAAAACACCGTGAAAACAGATTTACCCGAGGCGCGAACCTTTCATGTGGGGCCTATGGTGTCAACGCACAACGATGCGCTTTGCCCAAGCTGTTTCAGTTTGTTATGCCATCTTCCTGGAGTGTAACCACCTTCAACCAGATGTGATCATCTGTGTATTGCCCAATGGTCCTCAAGTCCCCTAAATCTGAATTGGTACATTGACATTGGGTGCGCACCGCGCACTTTCAGTGCTATACTCGCCAATCTGATACGAAATTTGCAAACCCATACTGGATTCAATAATGCGTTTTCTGAGCACAGTTCTTTCTTTGCCATCTTTTTTCGCCCTGTTATTTGCCTTTGGCATGGCCACCGCCGTTCACGGACAAACCCACGATACAGAGGGAACCCGCTTCCGCCAGGTAACCCCTGACTTTTCCGTGGCCGGTCAATTAAGCGTTGAAGATATTCAAAGGGCCGCAGCACAGGGTTACACGCTGGTTATCAACAATCGCCCGGATGGCGAGGGTGGCCCCGACCAACCCACCAGTGCAGAACTGGAACAAGCCGCCAAAGAAGCCGGTATTGACTATCTGTACACGCCATTTTCGCCCGGGCATGTCACCGAAGAGGCCTTTAATCAGACTAAAATGGTGCTGGCCAGACATGAAGGTAAAACTGTTTCATTCTGCCGCTCGGGTACACGAGCGGTAACCATCTGGGCCATGGCGCAAAGTGCGCTGGGCAATATGCAACCCGATGAAACTATCCAGGCCGCGCGCGGGGCCGGATATAATCTGGACCGACAGCGCCAGACCCTACAAGCGCTGGCCGCCAACAAAAAACCCTGATTTTTAACGATGGATGACAATACGCGGGGACGGACAGCGCACAGTGCGGGCTACCGGCACTTCAAAGAGGCCAGCCAGGTTGGTTTTAACCAGATAGGTGCCGCAATTACTGCCCGCATCATTTTCAATGACCACGGTGGCAATCTCGCCAGGGGCGCTCAGCAACACCCCCCGACCGGGAAGCGACACCATCATCACCGGATTACTTTTATGAACTTTTGTGCTCACCTTATGAACCACCGGCGGGGACGCATCGGCCAGCGCCGCCGAAGCCATTATCAGGCCGGCCCCCAGACTGATCGCCAGCCCCCATTGCCATTGGCCTTGCCTTTTCGCCTGATATGCTTGTGTCATAGTGGAACGCACTCCCCTGAACCTGGGAGTAAATCCGCAAGGATCGCGCCGCCGTGGCCAACGACGCAGGCATTCTCATGGATACGCAAAGGGGTGGCGCTTTGACCCCCTCAAAACCCTCATCAGCCTGGTGGCAGGACCTGGCGCTGGAACGCGGCGGATTGCGAGCTGTAAAAACCGGGGCACTGATCCCGTTTTCTCTGGATAACCTGATTGCCGTCTTGCGCGGCTTCGCCAATTACACCGCCACACAGGGCCTTCGTCTGGGGGCCAGGTTTGGCCCGGTCCGTCCCATCCGCATCGCCTTTACCCCGCACCAGCCCCARCCCTGGCATTTGATCTGGTCGGTTCTGCACGTRACGGGGGGSAAAATCGTCAAAGACATCAATACCGCCGACGCGGTCTTCTACTTTGAAGACACCACCACGCGCGAAGCGTGTCCTTTAAACACGATCTCAACACCCATAGAAAATATCCGCCGGATCAATTGCGCCTGTCTGGATGTTTCCAAATCCAAAGTAGCRCGGGTTTTTGCAGAGGTATTTGGCTATCCCCTMGGTCTGGACCCAACAACCTGGCACGGGCAAGCRGTAGAAAAATCAGAACTGAACGGTGCTCATGATGGCCATATCATCACCTGCCCGGCGAAACGCAAAGTCGGCATGGTATACGAGCATGTGATCGATAATTCGGACAATGGGCGTTTTGTCGAGGATTATCGCAGCCCCACCATCGGCGGCAAAATTGCGCTGGTCTATATCAAACGTCGATCGATGAATTATCGCTTTGCCAATACCAATGATAAAGTATTACTGCAGCGTCCAGAGCAAGTTTTCTCAGCTGAAGAGCGCGAAACGCTGGCCCGGTTTTGCAAGGCCATGGATCTTGACTGGGGCGGTATTGATGTGTTGCGCGACCGTCAAAGCGGGCGTTTATATGTGGTCGATGTCAACAAGACCGATATGGGGCCACCTACAGCGCTGGCCCTGATTGATCAGGTGCGGTCCGTGCGGTTATTATCGCGGGCCTTTCGTGAATTTATGCTTACCTGAACAGGGGGCCCGCGCCATGACAAATACTATTCCTTATATTCGCGAGTTTGATYCCGAATATGGTAGGCTGGTCAGAATCTCTGCCAATGTGCGTCGTTTGACGGCCCATAACCCCAGCCCGTTTTCCGCCTGGGGTACCAATGTCTATGTCGTTGGCGAGAACACGGTGGATCTGATTGACCCCGGCCCTGATACGGATGAGCATTTTAACACACTGATCGACGTGCTGGGAGAAGAAAAAATACGCCGTGTTTTTGTAACCCATCACCATCTTGATCATTCGCCCATGGCCAATCGGCTGGCGGCGCATTATGGATGTCAAACCTTTGGGTATGGACCGCCAAAACAACAGCTGACCCATGGTGATGTGCAAATGGAAGCCGGCGATGATGACGCCTTTTCACCCGCCATCAAGATCCGGGACGGGCAGGTTTTTGAAGGCGACGGGTGGAGTCTGGAGGCCATTCATACCCCCGGGCACACCTCCAACCATGTGTGTTACGCGGTTCAGGATGATAATGGCCTGATTTGCGGGGATCATGTCATGGCCTGGTCAACCTCGGTGATCAGCCCGCCCGATGGGGACATGGCRRATTATCTGGCCTCKYTGCACAAGGTATTGGATCGCCAGTTCAGCACCTTGTGGCCGGGGCACGGGGCAGCGATCACGGCACCAGCACCCTTTATTGCCGCCTATATCGCCCATCGACATGAGCGCAATGCACAAATTCTGGAACAACTGGGCGAGGGACAAAGCCAGATCAAGGCCATGGTTCCGATCATGTATGCTGATGTAGACCCGCGACTATATCCGGCCGCCTGTCATTCTGTGCTGGCACACATGATCCACATGGTAAAAACCGGCACGGTTATTTGTGATGGTTCGCCTACCCTGGATAATCAATACCATCTGGCTTGAATACCCTTACCAGGCAACCCAGGAGCGTGGATTATCAATGGGGCGGTTTTCAACGGCGCGCAGCAAACCCGCAATCACCCGCGCCAGATACCAGATATACAAAACCGGGATCAGCAAAAACCCTATAATGACAAAGCAGAGCAGTATGACCATAAGGCCATAGAGCAGGTTCAGCCAGAAGGTCCGTATCTGGAAGATGAAATGACTGCGCGGACCTGGCGGTGCRGTTTTTACGGCCCCATAGGCAATGATCACGCCAATTATGCCCAAAAAGGGCACCACCGTATTAATCAGGTATAATATGTAGACCAGCCTGGTTTTTTGTTTCAGTTCATCTGCGTGATTTGGTACGGGKTCCATATCAATCATGGCATGTCTCGCTTTTGTTAAAAATATTCTGGCCGCCSAACGCCGCAAGRGTTAGCATRCCCAAAACCAAAGTGGAAACACCAAAGGGGMAAGCATGCTKAGCGTTACGACWGATTTTTTACCGGGCCGAACCATCGAAACCTCGCTGGGYATTGCYCGGGGCAGCGTGGTGCGGGCGCGCTTTATCGGCCGTGACTTTATTGCCGGACTGCGCAAACTGGTTGGCGGCGAGGTGAATGAATATACCACCCTTTTGGCCGAATCGCGAGAACAGGCGCTGGAACGCATGCTCCTTCATGCGCAGTCTCTGGGGGCGGATGCGGTGATCAATGTGCGCTTTACCTCGAACACCATTATGGAAGGGACGGCAGAAATGCTTGCCTATGGCACCGCCGTTACCCTGGCACCCGCATGAACCCTGTATTGTTGAATAAAATCAAGGCAGAAGTCATTGATTGGACGCGTTTTATTGCCCTGTTTCTGGTCGGGTTTTATTTGTTTTCCACTCTGTTTTACGCACTGTTTTATATCCCGTCTGGCTCCATGCGCCCAACTCTGGAAGTTGGGGATCGCTTCATTGCCTCCAAATGGGCCTATGGCTGGTCGCGTCAATCCCTGCCCTGGGGCGCGGCACGGCTGATCCCCGAAGGCAAGGGTCGAATTCTTGGTCGCGTCCCCAAAAGAGGTGATGTTGCAGTTTTTGTGAATCCCAAAAACAATATGGTCATGATCAAGCGCGTTGTCGGCCTGCCCGGCGATGTGATCGAAACCCGTGGCGGACGACTGTATATCAACGGCGGCCGTGTACCACGCACGTTTTTGCGCATCACCCGCTTTCGTGACCATTACGGGCAGATCAAGACTGCCCAGGTGTATTCCGAGAACTTCCCGGGTAAACAGCGCGCCCACACCATCTATGAGCTATCGGATCAAATGGTCCTGCAGGGCTGGTCCCCGGATGATTCCGGACCGTTCACCGTCAAAGACGACCATGTTTTCATGATGGGGGATAATCGCGATAATTCTAATGACAGCCGTGCGCCAGACGGTCCGGGGCAAGTACCCCTTGAAAATCTGGTAGGCAAGGCACAAACCGTGGTGTTCACACTGGCGCGGTGTCGCCGTGAACCAGGGCTGGATTGCCCAACCGGGCGATTATGGCGCCTGTTTTAGGACGGGCCGACCCGCAAGCCCAAATGCAGGTCGTGACGACGCATGGCCTTGCCGGGCCAGCTGGATACCGGTCCCAGAGGCAAGGCCTCGATCACGCCGCGCAGATTATATTCCAGCGCCCGCAATCGTGCGGACAGCGCATTTGAACCAACGAAGCCGCCGCACAATGGCCGGGCGGCGTTAGCCAAATTAAGTTTAAAGCGATAATCCCCTGCCCCCAGATCAATTTCGGCAATGCGGTTGGCGCAGGCGTGTTCAATCATTTCCTCAAACAGGATCAACCCCGGCGAGAAATGCGACAGCGCCGGGTCGTGGGCGATAAACCAGCTGTGAAGGACTGGACCGGAGCGTAAACACAGATTCAGTGCCGCTAAATGCTCTCCTGCATAGAGCGCGAACAATTCAGCGGTTAGACCCTCGTTCTGACGCTCAAAAAGATCACGCACCAGCGACAAAGCCCAGTCGCGGGTGAAAATATTGGTCTGGCCGGTGCGTTTATATTGATCGCATTTCCAGATAATCAACTGGTCCAGCGCCGCGCTATCCTGGCAATTTGTCTTCAGGTTTACCGGGCCAATATCACGCGACAGCTTGCGTTTACGCTTGCGTGCCCGTTTGGTTTCGCTGGAACCGGCATCCCGCCGGTGCTGCATATAGGCCTCATACCCTTTGGTCAGATTGATCACCCGCGAGACATGAATTTCGCGGGCGTGACACGCAAATGAAGATTGTTTGGCCAGTAAATTGCCAAAATCATAGCGCCCGGCCCCGGTGCTTTTGAGCAGGGCACCCATGTCCACAACCTTACCAGAGGCCCCAATAGCCCCCTGATAGTCACAGAGTGGCCCACCGGCAGGTTGCAGCACCAGTGGCGAGGGGCGCTGTAATGGCAAAAAGGCACACTTGCGGCCAGCCGGATCATGAAAAATGGCAACACGAATATCATCGCGGGCACGCGATACGGCCTGCGCCCAACCGGCGGAATAATACGGACTGACCAGATCAGGGTCGGCCTGTCGCCAGCTTTGCCAAAGCGCCAGATCTTCTGCGCCAAGTGCATCCGGCCTGACCAGCTCGATCATATTCATCACCATACCCTTTTTGTCCCCGGCGGGCATGATGACGAATAAACATTAAGAAACGGCTGAACCGGTGATTACAATGCGAACTAATTCTGCAAGCCTGTGAAGGGCTGTTTTTAAAGAAAACCTTACGCAAAAAGGTATCTTCTGCAGCTCGCAGGGCCACTACATTTTCGCGTTTGAAAAAAACCATGCCCCTCGTCCACAGCCATCATGAACCAGGCCATCGCCCCAACCCCTGCACCCGATATTACCAAGCTGGATGTTAGAAACGCCCCTGATCCACATCTTCTATGAAGGCGATCAGACCTTTGAAAAAAGTTTCCTCATCATCATATTGTGACAAATGGGAGCCATGGGGACAAAGATAGAAACGTCCGTTTTGTACCTGACCAGCCATCCATTCCATATGTTTGGGATCCATGGTGTCATTAGTGGCACCGATGACCAGAGTGGGCACACGGATCCGTTTCAAATCATCGCGGCGATCCCAATTTTCTAAAATGCCACTGGCCCCCAATTCACTAGGCCCTTGCATGGGAATATAAACTTTGGGGTTGAGGTGGGTGAAGGCCCGGTTTATTTCATCGGGCCAGTCCGCTGATGGCATCCGCAAAATATGATAGATGTAATGGTTTTCGATCAGCAGTTCGCTATAGCGCGGATTGGTATAATCCTTTTTGGCTTCAAAGGCTTTCAGCTCATCCAGAACCGCAGGGTCCATATCGCGCATCAAAACATCGGCCGCATATTTATTATATTCCGGAATGCTGGACATCATATTGGAAATGATCAGGCCTTTCAGRTTGTCCTGATATTTCAGGGCGTATTCRATCGCCAGTATGCCGCCCCAGGACTGGCCAAAAAGATAAAAATTATCCGGCCCCAGACCCAGTGCCTGACGCACCTGCTCTACCTCATCCACAAAGCGTGCCGTTTGCCATAGTTCCGGCTCGTCCGGCTGGTCCGAAAAATACGAACCAAGCTGATCATAATAGTAAAACTCTATCCCGGCTTCTGGAAAATGCTTTTCAAACACTTCATAAATTTCATGGGTCATGCCAGGGCCGCCATGCAGCAGCAGGAC
>NVVU01000093.1 GCA_002733485.1 Robiginitomaculum sp. | reverse complement strand
CGGGCGCGAGGATCAGGGTGTGATGGCGGGTCAGTTTATCCCCGCCCACTCCCTCTTTATGGTCGATATACGCAAAGGGCATCGCCTTGATATCTGGGGCGTCCATGACACAAGAGGGCTAACCGAACCAAACTAGGAGCGTAACTCAACGATTAATGTCAGCGAGGAAGGTTGACGCAAAGACGTCAATGCATTGTTTTTGCATATATATATCAACACGTTACAGACTCACCCTTGTAACGCTGCGCTGTTAACGCAACTTGCAACTACCCTCGCCAACTCCGGGTTAAGTCTGCAAGTCCCGGCAGAGTTAATGGTGAAGTCAGGGGGGGGAGGAAGGTGTTGTCTTTAATCAATGCGATGATGCGACGGTCTACGAGCGGCCTTGAAGGCTCCATCTGGTCAAAAACGAAGGTATGGCAGTCGTTGTATTTCTCACCATGAAGGATGCCCTTGGTGGGATCATAGCCTTTGGTGATAACGTTGATGCGGGTTTGCACTTCCAGCATGCCATAAGCGTAGTTTAGCATGGCATTGATGGGATGGGTTGCCCGCCGGTTTTCAGGGGACTTGCGCTGTCTCATGGTGGAGCGTGTGGAATAGCCTAACCACTCATCGGGAACCGGGTGTTGATTGAGGCCCTTCCAGTTGATGGCAAGGATCGCCAGCACCGAAAATACGCCCGGGCACTTTTGAGCTACTCTCCGGAAATCGGACACTGACATAAGCTATGATTTGTTGTCTTCTGATCTTCGACGAAGAGGAGATTTAAGATGTCAAAACGCAAGCAACATGCGCCAGAGTTTAAGGCGAAGGTGGCACTGGAAGCCCTGAAGGGTGAGCAGACGGTGAGCGAGCTGGCGAGCCGGTTCGGGGTTCACCCCACGATGATCCACCAGTGGAAGAAAGCCTTGCTCGAGGTGCCTGCGGTGTATTTGAGCGTGGCCACAGGAAAAAGCCGGAGGTTGACGAAGAGCAACGGAAAGACTTGCATGCCAAGGCTTGTGCTCCGACTTGATCGGTGCATCGGGGAACTGGCCGTCGCCAATGATTTTTTGGCACGAAAGCTCAAACCCTGGGGCGCAAAGTGAGGCTGGGCATGATTGAGAGCAACCATCCCCAGCTGTCCATTGGCAAACAATGCCGTTTGCTATCAATCTCACGGTCGTCGTTCTATTACACACCCAAAGGCGAAAGCGGACAGAATCTGACCCTGATGAGGTTGATTGACGAACAGTTCCTGGAAACACCGTTCTATGGTGTCCGTCAGATGACCTGGCACCTGAGGAATGAAGGCTATCTGGTAAATGAGAAACGCATTCGCCGTTTGATGCGTCTCATGGGTCTGATGCCGATCTACCAGAAGCCCAACACCAGTAAGGCTCATAAGGGACACAAGATTTACCCCTATCTGTTACGGGGGTTGCGGGTGGGGCGCCCAAACCAGGTCTGGTGCACCGACATCACCTATTTGCCTATGCGGCGTGGATTTTTGTATCTGATAGCCATCATGGACTGGCACACCCGCAAGGTGCTGGCCTGGCGCCTCTCGAACACGTTGGAGGCTGACTTCTGTGTCGAAGCCCTGAACGAAGCCATCCACCGCTTCGGACCACCTGAGATTATGAACACGGATCAAGGTAGCCGGTTTACATCGTTTCTCTGGACGGATCGTGTAAAGCGGGCAGGCATCAAAATATCGATGGATGGCAAAGGCCGGTTTCTCGATAATATCTTTGTGGAACGGCTCTGGCGATCCCTCAAATACGAATGTGTTTATCTGCACACCTGGGAAAGCGGTTCACAAGCCAAAGCAGGGATCAAGAAATGGATGGAGTTCTATAATCGCAAACGCCCACATTCTGCCCTTGCTGGAAAACCACCTGCCGTGGTCTACTGGCAGAAACTTGAAACAACCAACCCTGATCAGCAGGAGCAAAAAGTAGCTTAATTTACGCCAGAAACTGTCCAACCATCGGGGAGTAGCTCAGAGGGCTTGTGAATAAAAAACTGGAGGGTGTCACTCATTTGTCATTACCCGGCTTGTCCGGGTAATCCATCCTTCGACAAGCTCAGGATAAGGTTGAATTCAGTCTAAACGTGGATCACCTTGCCATAGGCGTCCAGAACACTTTCGTGCATCATTTCCGACAGCGTCGGGTGTGGGAAGACCGTTTCCATCAGCTCAGCCTCTGTGGTTTCCAGCGTACGGGCGAGCGTATAGCCTTGGATCAGTTCGGTGACTTCCGCGCCGATCATGTGCGCGCCCAAAAGCTCGCCGGTTTTGGCGTCAAATACGGTTTTGATCAGGCCCTCGGCCTCGCCGAGCGCGATGGCCTTGCCATTGCCAATGAAGGGAAAGCGCCCCACCTTGACCTTGTGCCCGGCGGCTTTGGCGGCCGCTTCGGTGAGGCCCACCGAGGCCACTTGCGGGCGGCAATAGGTACACCCCGGTATATTGCCGTGATTGAGCGGGTGCGGATGATTGCCGGCGATTTTTTCAACGCAGATCACCCCTTCGTGAGAGGCCTTGTGTGCCAGCCATGGCGGCGCGGTCAGATCGCCAATGGCATAAAGCCCGGGCACATTGGTGCGCGAGAATTCATCCACCACCACATGGGTGCGGTCGGTTTTCACGCCCAAAGCCTCCAGGCCCAGGTTTTCCACATTACCGACAATGCCAATGGCCAGAATAATGCGTTCCGCCGCAATACCCTGCACCTTGCCGTCTTTGGTTTTGATACTGGCGGTGATGCTGTCCTTGCCGGGGGTTACTTTCTCGACCTGCGCGGAGCTGAGAATTTTCATCCCCGCCTTCTCAAAGGCCTTTTGCGCGTGAGCGCTGATCTCGGCATCTTCGACCGGCAACACCCTGTCCATCATCTCGACCACAGTCACATCCGCCCCAAGGGCGTTATAAAACGACGCAAATTCGATACCGATGGCGCCGGAGCCAATCACCAGCAAGGATTTGGGCATAACGTCCGGCGTCATGGCCTCGCGTGCCGTCCATATGAACTTGCCGTCGGGGGCCAGGCCCGCCGCAGGGATGGTGCGCGCCCGCGCGCCGGTGGCCAGAATGACGTGGGCCGCGCTATAGGCGCTATCCTTGCCCGCCTTGTCCTTGACGATGACCTTTGGGGCCTTGGCGCCGCGTTCCAGTCTTGCAGCACCGTCAATCACCGTGACTTTGTGTTTTTTGAGAAGATATTTTACGCCGCCGGAAAGTTGCCCGGCGATCTGGCGCGAGCGTTTGACCACCTTATCCAAGTCAAAATCAGGCTTGGTGCAGCTAAGCCCATAGGAGGAAGCATTTTCCATCAGCTCGAAAACTTCGGCAGAACGCAGCAATGCCTTGGTTGGAATACAGCCCCAGTTCAGACACACACCGCCCAGATGCTCGCGCTCGACAATGGCGGTTTTTAAGCCCAGTTGAGAGGCACGAATGGCCGCAACATAACCTCCGGGACCGGCACCGATTATCATTAAATCAAAAGCTTGCACAGCCATCTTAATCTTCCTTTTTCAGTGATGGTGCCGGGGTGGGTTTGCCATCCTCACCCAGCGCCACCATAATAAATTCGCCGATTGTGGCTTGTCTGCGCACGCCGGTTTGCAGGTCTTCAGCACAAAGCTGCACCGCCACCCGCATGGATGAGCGCCCTACGCTGGCCACCCGGGCGGATACTTCGATCATCTCGCCCACATGAATGGAGGCAGCAAAGTCGATCTCTTTTAACGCAGCCATCACCACAGACGTGCGCGCATGGCGACTAGCGGCGACAAAGGCGGCCTTCTCCATCAAATTTAGCGCCCGGCCCCCAAATAAAAGCCCCCGGTGGTCGGTATCGCCCGGAAAGACCAATTCATTGGTGCGGGTCACATTGGCGGGCTCAAGCGCATAATCAGGCACCGGCGGCAAAGGCGTTGTATTGGTTTTTCGATCAGTCGCCACCATGATAAAATCACCCTGGGTTGTCAGGCGACGTTCGCCGGTCAACAGGTTTTCCGCCCACAGACTAACGCGCACATTCATGGAGCTTCGCCCGACGCTGCGTACTTCGCCCACCAGATCTACGATCTCGCCTTCATAGACCGGTTTCTTGAAATCCATACGCTCCACTGCGGCGGTGACAAAGCCGCGCCGGGCCAGACGCGCCGCTGCCAGAAAGGCCACCTTGTCCATAAATGCCAGCGCCGCACCGCCAAACATATTGCCCTGATGGTTGGTCTGGTCCGGAAATACCAGATCCACCAGCCGTACCTTATGGAGATTTTCACTCACTATTTTTCCTTTAGGCAAAAAACACGTTTTTAATGCCATCAAAAATAAGCTGCACCGACAGCGCCGCCAGAATAACCCCAAACACCCGGGTAATCAGCGCCCCCACCGTATGTCCCATCACCCGCAAGAGCCATGGCGCGATGAGCAGCAAAATCAGCGCGATCAGCAAATTGGCTAACATGGCCGAAATCACCACCAATTGCGCCAATGGGTGTTCGTGCTGTTGCGACATAAAAATCATTACCGCCGCAATGGAGCCGGGTCCGGCCAAAAGCGGAATAGCCAGCGGAAAGACGGAAATGTCTTCGGGACCATCCTCATCATCCAGCATGTTTTCAGCGCGGGTTTCGCGCCGGGCCTGACGTTTCTCGAACAACATCTCAATGGACATCAGCAAAAGGAGCAGCCCGCCGGCCGTGCGAAAGGCATCAAGGCTGACCCCCATGCGACCAAGCAGCCATTCTCCGCCAAAGGCAAAGGCCAGCAGAAGGAACGTCGCATAAATGGTGCCCTTAATGGCCATAGAACGACTGTGCGACGGGCTGGCCCCGGCGGTAAGGGTGGCAAAGATGGGCGCAACACCCAGCGCATCAATCACCACAAACAGGGTGACAAAGCTTGCAATAAAAAGATCCAGCATGGCCATATCCATCAGAAAATACTCTCTGATTTTGCCGGTACATGCCTAAATGCTGCCGCGCAAGAGCGCGCTTGCGCGGTACAGGTCTGCATTTTTGCATGGATCAGCATGATTAGCCCTTATAACAGCATCATTGCCGGGTTTTCGATATAGCATTTGAAGTATTTCAAAAATTCCGCGCCAATGGACCCGTCCACAACCCGGTGATCACAGGTGAGCGTCACCGTCATTATGGTGGCAATACCCAGTTCATCCCCAATGACCACAGGGCGTTTTTCGCCTGCGCCAATGGAGAGGATACAGGCCTGTGGCTGGTTGATGACGGAGGCAAAGGATTTGATCCCCATCATGCCCATGTTTGAGATGGTAAAAGTGCCGCCCTGATACTCTTCGGGCATCAATTTGCGCGCTTTGGCACGGCCTGCCAGATCCTTGACCTCGGCAGAAATAGCCGCCAGGCCCTTATACTGTGCCTGCCTGACCACCGGGGTGATCAGGCCGCCCTCAATCGCCACGGCCACGGCGATATCCACATCATGCCATATCTTAAACCCTTCAGGTGTATAGCTGGCATTGGCGGCGGGCACATTTTTCAACGCCAGAGCGCTAGCCCGGATAATGAAATCATTGACCGAGATTTTAATGCCATCCTCAGCCGCCGCTTCGTTAATGGCTTTGCGGGCGGTCAGTAGTGCATCCAGTTTACAATCAATGTTGAGCGGGAAATGCGGCACATCCCGAAACGATTCGGTCATGCGCGCCGCAATGACTTTGCGCATGCCATCCAGCGGCACAAGATCAAACCCGCCGGGCGCTTGTGGTGCTGTGGATGTTGCAGCAGGCGTAGCAACACTGGCGGGCGCATTTTGGACATCACGCTTAACAATGCGCCCACCCGGCCCAGTGCCGGTAATGGCCGAAAGGTCCAGCCCGGCCTCTTTGGCCAGCCGTTTGGCCAGTGGCGAGGCTTTGATGCGGGATGCGCCCTCTCCTTCGACAAGCTCAGGACGAGGGGGAGATATAGGCTCAGGGGCAGAGAGAACAGGAGCAGGCTTATCGCCTTCAGCCTCATCCTGAGCTTGTCGAAGGACAGGCGCAGCAATATCCGCGCCTTCCAGCGCCGAGGCGTCTTCGCCCTCTTCCAGTATCAACGCAATGACCGTGTTGATGGCCACATTTTCCGAGCCGCCGGAAACCAGGATTTTGCCCAAAACCCCCTCTTCCACGGCCTCAACCTCCATCGTGGCCTTGTCGGTTTCAATTTCGGCAATCACGTCACCGGCATTGATTTCATCGCCCTCTTTGACCAGCCATTTGGCCAGCGTGCCCTCTTCCATGGTGGGCGATAATGCAGGCATGAGAATTTGTATCGGCATGGGTYTTCCTTACGCCAGATGGGCCAGTGCGTCTGCATTGGCYTCCCAGTTCTGGCCATCAAACGGCTCTATGGTKATGGATTTAAAGTCTTCRSSRTTCAGGCAKCGCAGATTGACTGACCAGCCATCGGGGTTGGACCGGGGCACGTAAAACGCCTTCACGCCACAGGTTTTACAAAACAAATGACGCGCCACGCCGGTATTAAAGCGATAATCGATGAGAGTTTCCGCCCCTTGGCGAAGGTCAAAGCAATCCTTGGGCACGATCAGGTGCAAAAACCCGGTTTTAGCGCAGATAGAGCAATTACATTCAGACGCCACGATCTCATCAGGTAATGCCACCGCAAAACGCACCGCGCCGCAATGACAGGCCCCCTCGTGCCAGGAATATGCCTCGGCCTTAGCCAATATAGCATACCCCTTTGGCGGCTTTCACAATGTCGTCTGCACCCGGCAGCGCCAGCGCCTCGAGATTACCGGCATAGGCCAGCGGGGCCTCGACCTGATGCACACGGGCCGGCGGCGCATCCAGATAATCAAACGCACCAATGGTGACGGCGGCGGCGATCTCGGCCCCCACGCCCATACAGCCCCAGCTCTCTTCTGCGGTGACCAGACGGTTGGTCTTGCGCACCGAAGTCAGCACCGTCTCCATGTCCAGCGGGCGAATGGTGCGTAAATCGATCACTTCGGCGTCGATCCCCTCGCCCGCCAGCGTATCGGCGGCGGCCAGCGCAAAACCCACCATACGCGAATAGGCGACAATCGTGACGTCCGTGCCTTCGCGTGCAATACGCGCCTTGCCGATGGGCAACACCCAGTCTTCCACATCCGGAATATCAAAAGTTTCGCCGTAAATCAGCTCGTGTTCCAAAAACACCACCGGATTCGGATCACGGATGGCAGCTTTGAGGAGCCCCTTGGCATCGGAGGCATCATAAGGCGCAATAACGATCAGGCCGGGGATATGACCATACCAGGGGGCATAGTCCTGGCTGTGTTGCGCGCCCACCCGGCTGGCCGCCGCATTGGGGCCACGAAAGACGATGGGGCAAGACATTTGCCCGCCGGACATATACCTTGTTTTTGCCGCAGAATTAAGAATATGATCAATGGCTTGCATGGCAAAGTTAAAGGTCATAAATTCAACAATTGGCTTCAATCCGCCAAAGGCGGCGCCGACGCCCAGGCCGGCAAAACCATATTCCGTAATCGGCGTATCAATCACCCTTTTGGGGCCAAATTCATCCAGCAAACCGCGACTGACTTTATAGGCACCCTGATACTGAGCCACCTCTTCGCCCATCAGAAACACCCGCTCGTCCTGGCGCATTTCCTCAGCCATGGCATCACGCAAGGCATCACGCAAGGTTATGGACACCATGGCCGCACCCGCCGGAATAGCCGGGTCTTCGGCACGCGAAACCGGTGCAGGAACAGGCGTAGCGGCCACCGCCTCCACAGGGGCAGGGGCAGCCTCGGGGGCCAGCGCAGGCGCAGAAACATCCATCCCCTCCAGTGCTGATTTATCCTCCCCCTCTTCAAGTAGTATGGCAATGGGCGTATTGACGGAGACGTTTTCGCTGCCGCCGGGAATGAGGATTTTGGCCAGCACGCCTTCATCTACGGCCTCGACCTCCATGGTGGCCTTGTCGGTCTCAATCTCGGCAATGACATCCCCGGAGGAGATAACATCCCCCTCTTTGACCAACCATTTGGCGAGCGTGCCTTCCTCCATAGTTGGGGAAAGGGCAGGCATCAGGATCTGCGTTGGCATATTTTCGTATTCCTATCCAAAACAAAGCGGTATTGCCCACAGCAATCATCGCTCAAACGTTATTTTTTACCCGCTTTGCCTTCCAGCTCGACCCGAAAGGCATCCAGATCGGCTTTGAGGGCATCAATATCGCGCTGCGATCTAGCGATTTCCTCTTGCCCGCCGGCAAAAATCACTTCTTGCAATGTGCGCAAATCGCCACCGGCCTCGCGCTCGACACAATCGGCAAAGCCCTGTTGCGCCACCGAATAGGCCTCATAGGCCTTGACCGCGTTATCATAGTTTTTCTGGGAATTGCCTTTGACTTTTGGCATGTCCGGGCGCTGACAAACCGTCACCTTGTATTTCATACCCGTTTTGACTTTTTCACTGCTGAGCTTGCCGGCAAAGGCAGGAACCGGCAGAATTGCAAGTGCCAGCGCCAAAGTGCAAACGAACGGCGAAGCGGTTATATTTGCCTTGATCATCTTACACACTCCCCGGTGCCAGAATATCGGTCAGTAATTCGCTGGCGTCCGGCTCCGGGCTGCCTTGCGCAAAATCGGCGGCATCGGCAACAATGGCGCGCACTTCTTTGTCGATGGACTTTAACGCCGCTTCGTCGGCCCAACCCTCGTCCAGCAGGCGCGCCTTGGCATGGTCGATCGGGTCATGATGCTGGCGCACCTCATTGACCTCTTCACGGGTGCGATACTTGGCCGGATCAGACATGGAATGGCCGCGATAGCGATAGGTTTTCATCTCCAGAATCATCGGCCCCTTGCCAGCCCGGGCGCGTTTGACCGCCCGCAGGCCCGCATCACGCACGGCCAGGACGTCCATACCGTCCACTTCCTCTCCGGGAATGCCAAAGCTGGCCCCACGTTTGTATAGGTGGGTTTCCGAGGAAGATCGCTCGATCGACGTACCCATGGCGTACTGGTTGTTCTCGATCACAAAGACTACCGGCAGATCCCACAACTTGGCCATGTTAAAGCTCTCATAGACCTGGCCCTGATTGGCCGCCCCATCACCAAAAAACGTCAAGCTGACGCTGTCATCGCCCTTATATTTGTCAGCAAAGGCCAGCCCCGTACCCAAAGGCACCTGCGCACCAACGATGCCGTGACCGCCGTAAAAATTATTTTCGACAGAAAACATGTGCATGCTGCCGCCCTTGCCGCGTGAATACCCTCCAACACGCCCGGTCAACTCGGCCATAACGCCCGTTGCCTCCATGCCCAGCGCCAGCATGTGCCCATGATCGCGATAGCCGGTGATCATCTGGTCGCCATCACGAATGGCGGCCTTCATGCCCGTAACCACGGCTTCCTGGCCAATATAAAGGTGGCAGAACCCGGCGATCAGGCCCATGCCATAAAGCTGGCCGGCTTTTTCCTCAAAACGGCGGATCAGCAGCATTTGCCGATAGTATTCCAGCATTTCCGCTTTGTTGGTTTTGCCCGGGGCCGTAGGTTTTTTCTGAGTTGATTTTGCCATTATTTCACATGTGAACTAGATTGCGCATATAAACCTGTCTAACCTAGCCTCCTTGTCTCTGCAAGCTATCGATTGCCGTGCCTGGGAATTAGGGTTCACCGTCATACCGGTGAAAACCGGTATCCAGCTCTTTCATTATAACCCTAATGGTAAAAAGCTGGTCCCCGACTGGAGCCTGTGCCCGCGAAAGCGGGTATCGGGTGATGATTTATGTGCTTGCCTTATTTCACCCAGTTTGGCTTAGGCGTAGCCAATTGCGCCTCTATGGCCGCGCGGTGTTTGGCAATATTTTCCGCCATGCGTTTTTCGCGGGCTTTGAATGCTGGCGTATCGCGCAAAGAATCAAAGGCCGGATTTATCAAATAGAGGGTATCCGCAAAGCCCAAATCCAGAAACCGATCAATCCACGCATAGGCCTGTTGCGGTTGTTGTTTGGCCATCTGCAAAACGGCCCCGGCTTGCAAATCTTGCCCCAGTGACACGTCGGACGGGTCATCACGGCCCAGATACGCATCCACTTTTTTGATGAAAACATCCACATCCGCATCGCTTTCATAGCGAAGCAGAAAGGCGATGTTTGCAAACGTATATGCACCGCTATTTATATCAATTGAGGTAATTTTTTGCGCCAACCAGAATTTTCTGACGGCCGGAACACTGAACCCCTGATAAAGCGCCTTAAATTCATTCATCATATACAAAAACACGCCCAGGTTTGGGTCGTTCGGTTTGTCTTGATAAAGCGCCTGTATTTTCTGATATTCCCCACGCAGCAAAAAAATGAACGATCGGCTGAAATCTAATTTGGTAATTTTTTCTGCCCTTTCCAGCATGCCAAGCTGAATATACATCGAAGCCAGCATTTCCCGCGATGCAACTTCTTCCGGGTTCAGGGCTTGCGCATCCTTGAATAGACGGTGTGCCCCGGCCAAATCTCCCTCCTCCAGCAGCATGCTACCAAGCCCGTTTGCGCCAAAGGGAGTATCCGGGTTCCACCGCATATTGGCTTCATAAGTTTTTTTGGCCCCGGCACGGTCCCCAAGAGCCGTTTGCGTATCGCCAATATTGATCAAGATGACGGCGGAAAGCGGGTCCAGCGCCCTGGCTTGTTGTAAAACTTTGAGCGCTTTTTTTGGTCGTCCAGATGCACTAAGTGACAAGCCCTTTCTGAAATAAGCATCGGCATAGTTTGGGTTGGCGGCGATGGCCCGGTCGGCAAAAGCAATGGCCTCGTCGTATTTTTCCTCGATATTGGCCAGAAGCGCAGCGGAGGTGAGAGCCTCAGCGGACCGGGGAGCCAGCTCCAGCGCGCGCTTGATATTGGGTTTAGCCAGATCAAGGGCTTCCTTATCGTCTATCCCCGCATACCATGTCATCAGCAAATAGGTATCGGCCAGCCCGGAATAGGCCGGGGCAAATTCTGGATCGAGCGCGATCACCTGTTTGAAATTTTTTAAGGCCGCGCGCAAACTGTCCGACAGGCGTTTATTCATTTGCTGGCGCGCCCGCAAATAAAGCTCATAGGCTTCCAAAGAGCCAGTACGCGCCGAGGCCGGTTCAGCAGCAAGGGAGAGTTTTCCCTTGATGGTGCCAACGATAGCGGCGGCAATCTCGTCCTGTATGGCAAAGATATTGTCTGCGGTTAAGGGGCGGTCGTAAGTTTGCGACCACATATGTTCATCAGATTTGGTGTTGATGAGTTGTGCGGTGATACGCAAGGTGCTGCCGGCTTTGCGGATGCTGCCCTCCAGAACATGGTCAACATTTAGCGCCCTG
>NVVU01000092.1 GCA_002733485.1 Robiginitomaculum sp. | reverse complement strand
GCCCCCAGGACAATGGGGTCTTTGGTGGTATGCGGATAGGCCCCGTGCCCGCCAACGCCTTTGATTTCAATATCAACTGAATCCACATTGGCCAATGCATACCCAGACGTATACCCGATCATCCCTGCTGGCAGTCCAGCATTCACATGCAGGCCCAGATTGTAATCAGGCTTTGGAAAACGCGAGAACAGGCCATCCTCCAGCATGGCCTTAGCCCCCAGGCCCAGTTCTTCGGCTGGCTGTCCGATCATGATCAGCGTTCCGGACCATTGATCCTTCATCGCCACCAGCCGGCGAGCGGTACCAACCAGCRYYGTMRTRTGCMCRTCATGACCGCAGGCATGCATGATGGGCAGATTTTTATCGCCCAGATAGTTTTGGCCAAGAACCGTTGAAGCATAGGGTTTGCCGGTTTTCTCCTTTACCGGCAAAGCATCCAGATCGGTGCGGATCATCACCTTTGGCCCGTCACCATTGCGCATAATCGCCACCAGGCCTGTACCWCCGATGCCGGTGGTGACCTTAAAGCCAAGAGAGCGCAGCTCTTTGGCTATGCGCTTGGCGGTTTGCACTTCTTCAAAGCTCAGTTCTGGGTTTTCATGCAGATGGGTGTACAGGGTTTGCAGATAATCAAAGTCCCCCTCGATGGCATCACGCAATGGCGTTTGGGCAAGGCTCTGGCCAGCCACCATCAACACAGTCCCCATAGCCAACGCAGCCAAAAGTCTGTTCTGTTGCATATTCCCCTCCATCGCCCCCAGAATCTGTGGAAGTGTAGCGGCAAAACCGTAAATCGTGAAAYTTTTTTGGAAGAGCATCTGTTGACTCAACATTGCTTTGTTTTTTACGACCACGTTAGATCTTTTTTTTACCTTTCGCCCTTATAGTCATTCTAGCTTTAGCGTGGGTGAACTCTGGATGAGCGATAACCAAAACGAAGACCAGCTTTATAATGAGCTGGAAAATGCTGCTAAGGGCCGAAATGCCGGCCGAAAAAGCCGTGTTGTCTATGCTGTCCTGGTATCCTTGCTGGCTGCCCTGATCATTCCACCATTATATGCTTTTATCTGGTTTGCGGCGGTATTGACCGCACAGTTTATAGATGGCCGTGCATTTAATTATCTGGCCCGGATTCAGAAAGGCGCTCTCTCTGCCCGCCAAGGAAAAATACTGGCAAATATAATTGTTGGATTTTCCACGATAATTTTTGCCGCCCTTGGCCCTGTCTTATGGGAGTTAGGGGGCACGGCAGGAAAATTATTTGCAATTTTATTGCTCAATGCCTCGCTGGTGCATTCCAGTATTTTGCTGTCCCGCGCCAGATTTCTTTATCTGGTTTCCGTACTGCCATTTGTGATTCCACTTCTGGTCCTGCCCCTTTGTGACTATTTTATTGAACACACGTTGAGCCTGAACGGGTTGATTGCGGTTTTCTTTGCCATGATCCTGCCTCTGTTTGCCAATAACAAAGCCTATAAATGGTTACACAGCGTAATGCAGGAACAGCAGGCCGCTCAATTATCTGCTGAACAGGAAGCCGAAAACGCAGAGCGCATGAACGCCCAGCTTATGGCGCTTAACCAAGCACTGGATACCCATGCCATGGTTACCCGCAGCACGCCTGAGGGAGTGTTGCTCTCAGTCAATGATGCATTTTGCGAAAAAACCCAGTACAGCCGCGAAGAGTTAATTGGCCATCACCACACCATTTTGGATTCCGGACATCATTCGAAGAAATTTTTCGAAGACATGCAGGCCAAGCTGAATGCGGGCAAAGTCTGGGCCGGCCTGATCCAGAACAAGGCCAAGGACGGGTCCCTGTATTGGGGAGACACCACGATTTCTCCAATCAAAAACGGTGATGGTAAAATCACAGAATGCATATCGATCCGCAGAGATATTACCGATCTTCTTGAGGCCCGCAAACAGGCAGAAAGAGCCAATCAGGCCAAGTCCGAATTTCTGGCCATGATGAGCCATGAATTACGCACCCCCATGAACGCGGTATTAGGCATGGCTTCCTTACTGAAAGCTTCGGACCTGAATACACAACAAAGAGAATACATTACGGCCCTTACCGACGGCGGTGAAATGCTGATGACAGTGCTGAACGACATACTGGACCTTTCCAAAATCGAAGCCGGCAAGCTGGAAATGGAAACCATAGAGGTGGATGTTCGCCATGCGGTCAAACGGCTGGAGCGGTTATGGGCGCCCAATGCCGAAGACAAGGGGTTGAGTTTTATCTGCACCATTGATGACGATGTCCCATCGGTTATTCGGGGCGACATCACCCGCATTCGCCAGATCGTGTACAACCTTTTGTCGAACGCCGTTAAATTTACCGAGCAAGGCGAGGTTTGTCTCCATGTCAGCGCCGAATCGATCAGCAATGACAAGGCCAGAATTTTCTTCGCGGTGCGCGATACCGGCGTTGGCATTTCCGAAGAAGCTCAAAGCCGACTGTTCACCTCGTTTGAACAGGCCGATAAATCGGTAACCCGAAAATTTGGCGGCACCGGACTTGGGCTGGCAATTTCCAAAAAACTGGCGCAGTTGATGAACGGGGATATTTCCATTGCCTCTAAACCTGGCGAAGGCACATGCTTTACTTTTGTTCTTGAATCCCCAGTGGTTACCCGCAAAAGCCTAAAAGATGCAGAAAAAGAATCATCGGATCCTGCTATCATACAAACGGATCCGTCTAAAACACGTCTGCGTATTCTCGCCGCCGAAGACAATCCTTTGAATCAACGAGTGCTCAAGGCCTTTCTGCAACCGTTTAATTATGATGTGATCATGGTTGAGGACGGCGTTGAGGCGCTGGAACAGCTTGCCAGCCAATCATTTGACCTGGTGCTGATGGATGTTCAAATGCCACGAAAAGATGGCATGACCACCACCCGGGAAATACGGTCATCGGACGGCCCCAATGCCAACATCCCCATCATCGCCATGACTGCCAATGCAATGAGCGGTGATCGGCAGAAATGCATTGACATCGGCATGACCGATTATGTTGCCAAACCTATAGATCCACGGGTGCTGTTAACCGCAATTGCACGTGCCAGTGCACAAAACAGAACACACCCTAAAACTACCAGGCTCGTCAACAGCGCCTGATCAGGGTCTGCTCAACGCCTGCCGCGCCAGGTTTGCAGCCTGATCAATTTGCTGTCCCAAATCCTCTATGCCGGCCATTTTAGCGATCTCTGCCAGCTCAGGCAGGATCGCCACCAGATAGAGGACTGCGTCAGAACGGGTATGGCCTTGGGGGTCGCGAAGTTTAGTTTGTGGTTCAGGGGTCATGACAACTCTCTCATAACGTGTAATATTGCATATACGCACCCCTAAAGGGTTTTTGTGTGTTGGGAAACCCCTGTGCATTGACAATTGCGAGGTTAGCCTTTCTTTTCGCGACAGCCCGCGAGATTAAGCGCCGGGCCGATCCAGAGGGTAGGTTCCATGAAGGTTGTCGTCGTTGAGTCCCCGGCGAAAGCAAAGACTATAAACAAATATCTGGGAAAAGACTTTGAAGTCTTTGCCAGTTTTGGCCATGTGCGTGATCTGCCGCCCAAGGATGGTTCTGTGCGTCCGGACGAAGATTTCGCCATGAGCTGGGAAGTCAGTGCCCGTTCCAAAGGACATTTGAAAGCCATTGCCGATGCGGTCAGGAACGCCGATTCGCTTATTCTGGCCACTGACCCGGATCGAGAGGGCGAGGCTATTTCCTGGCACTTGCTGGAGGCATTACGCGCTCGCAAAGCCCTCAAGAAAGATACGCCGGTTCAGCGCGTGGTGTTTAACGCCATTACCAAAACCTCGGTTCTGGATGCCATGGCCAACCCTCGCGAAGTTGATATGGAGCTGGTGGAGGCCTATCTGGCCCGCCGGGCACTGGACTATCTGGTTGGTTTTACCCTGTCCCCGGTTTTGTGGCGAAAGCTACCCGGCTCTCGTTCTGCGGGACGGGTCCAATCGGTATCCCTGCGCCTGATATGTGATCGTGAACTGGAAATTGAAAAATTTGTCAGCGATGAATACTGGACCATAGAAGCCGAGGCCCTTGCCGAAGGGGCCGCTCCCTTCCCGGCGCGCCTGGTGCAGCTGGATGGCAAAAAACTGGGCAAGCTGAGTCTTGGCGATGAGAACGCGGCTATGCGGGCCAAAGACATCGTCAAGTCCGGTTCCTTCCATGTTGGCAATGTAGAGGCTAAACCGGCCAAGCGTCACCCGGCCCCGCCCTTTACCACCTCAACCATGCAGCAGGAGGCCGCACGCAAACTTGGATTCTCGGCCACGCGCACCATGCGCACCGCACAAAAGCTCTATGAAGGCATGTCCATTGATGGCGAAAACACCGGCCTGATCACCTATATGCGGACCGACAGCGTGCAAATGATCGGCGAAGCGGTGCAACAGGTCCGTTCCATGATTGGCAAGCGCTTTGGCGATGAATTCCTGCCACCAAAACCGCGTTTTTATAAATCCAAGGCCAAAAATGCTCAGGAAGGCCACGAGGCGGTGCGCCCGACATCATTCTATCGCCATCCCGATGATCTGAGACTGACCGGCGATGAGGCCAAGCTCTATGCTCTCGTATGGAAACGCGCCTGCGCCAGCCAGATGGAGAGCGCCCGGCTGGAACGCACAACCATCGAACTGAGCGACGAAAGCGGCCAGACGGGCCTGCGTGCCAGCGGCACGGTTGTCCTCTTCCCGGGCTTTTTAAACCTCTATCAGGAAGGCCTGGACGACGAAAAAGAAGAAGGCCAGGCCAAACTGCCATTACTGAAAAAAGATACGCTCATCGGTATCGACAAGGCCAAAGCCGAACAGCATTTCACCCAGCCGCCGCCACGCTTTACCGAGGCCTCGCTAGTCAAACGCATGGAAGAGCTGGGCATTGGCCGGCCATCCACCTATGCCTCGATCATGCAGGTTTTGCAGGATCGGGATTACGTGGTGCTGGAGAAAAAACGCTTCATTCCCCAGGACAAAGGCCGTGTGGTTACCGCCTTTCTGGAAAACTTTTTCGCCCGTTATGTGCAATACGAATTTACCGCCGATCTGGAAGAACGGCTGGACCAAGTCAGCGCCGGTAAAATGGACTGGAAAGTGCTGTTGCGCGATTTCTGGGAAGAGTTTTCGGCCGCCGTTGAAGATATTTCTGATTTGCGGGTCACCCATGTGCTGGATGCTTTGGATGAGGCGCTGGCACCGCATTTATTTCCGCGCGAAGAAGGAGATCCTGATCCGCGCATCTGCCCCAAATGCAAGGATGGCCGCCTTGGCCTGAAACTCAGCCGTTATGGTGCCTTTATCGGCTGTTCTGAATACCCGGATTGTAAATTCACCCGTCCCATGAGTGCCAAAGAAGGCGAAGATGGCCAGACCGCCGACGAGATTTTGGGCGAAGACCCAGAGAGCGGGCTGCCGGTCCTTCTCAAAAGCGGGCGTTTTGGGCCTTATGTGCAATTGGGCGAAGAAGAGAAACCCAAACGCGCCAGCCTGCCCAAAACCTGGACTCCGGACACCCTGACTCTGGAGCGGGCACTAAAACTTCTTAGCTTGCCGCGCGAAATTGGCTCGCACCCCGAAGACGGGGAAATGATCACCGCCGCCATTGGCCGCTATGGTCCCTATGTGCATCACGTCAAAACTTATGCTAATCTTCCATCCGTTGAAGACGTGTTTGAGATTGGCATAAACCGCGCCGTTGATGTGCTGGCCGAAAAGCGCAGCAAGGCGCGCCAGGCTGCCACGGCGTTAAAAGAACTGGGCGACCACCCAGAAAGTGGCAAGCCGGTGCGGGTGATGGATGGCCGTTATGGGCCTTATGTAAAATACGAAAAAATCAACGCCACCTTGCCCAAAGGCACCGATCCACAAAGCGTAACCATGGAACAGGCGCTGGAATGGATTGCTGCCAAAGCCAAAAACCCCAAGAAAACTAAAGCGAAAGCGAAACCCAAGGCGAAGGCTAAACCGAAGGCCATGCCCAAGCCCAAGGCGAAGGCTTAAAGGCTGCCCATGGCCTTAAAGGACCGCATTCTTTCAACGCTGGAGAAAAACGGCGAAGCCCTTTCCAAACGCGATATTTCCCGCGAACTGAAATTGTTTGGCAAAGAAAAAGCGGGTCTGAAAGAAGCTTTGCGGGCGCTGGAAGAGGCCGGCAAGATTGAGCGTCAGGACCGACGAAAATACGCCATTGCCGGGCATTTGCCAAATGTTTTTGTAGCCGAGTTTTATGACCGCGATCTGGATGGCGAGCTGTTGGCGCGCCCCGTTGACTGGCAAAGAGAAACCCAGCCGCCGGTCATTATTCTGGCCCCCGGCGAAGCCGATGGTGATCGTGGCGCGGCCATTGGCATTGGCGAACGCGCCCTGATCCGCGTGACCCGCGATGAAGGCGGCTATAGCGCCCGCATCATCAAGAAACTGGCCGCCGACCAAAGTAGCGCGCAACGCCTGTTGGGGGTAGCCCGCAAAGTTCGAGACGGTGTGCAGATCCATCTGACTACCCGCAAATCGCGCCGCCCGATGACCCTGCGCCCGCAAGATGCAGACAAGGTCGAGGATGGCGATCTGGTCGTGGTCACTGAAACCCGCGAACGTAAATACGGTGCTCCTCTGGTCAAGCTGGTGGAACGCCTTGGCGATGTTAATGAACCGCGCGCCGCCAGCATGATCGCGCTGGTTGAGCATGGCATCCCCCAGGGATTTACCGACGAAGAAATTGCCGAGGCCGAGGCCGCCAAACCCGCCACTTTGGGCGAACGCACCGACCTGCGCACCCTGCCCCTGATCACCATCGACCCGGATGATGCCCGCGATTTTGACGATGCGGTGCATGCCTGCCCTGATACCGACCCCAAGAACCCGGGTGGCTGGGTGGTCACCGTCGCCATTGCCGATGTGGCAGCCTATGTCAAAGGAGCCGGGGCGCTGGACCGGGGCGCGTTAAAACGTGGCAATTCTGTCTATCTGCCTGATCAGGTGGTGCCCATGCTGCCCGAGCGCCTGTCCAATGATCTATGCAGCCTGCGCCCGCACGAGGACCGCGCCTGCATGGCCGTGCAGATGGTGTTTGACGCTAATGGCAACAAACGCAAACACACATTTATGCGCGCCCTGATGAATTCTCACGCCCGGCTCAGCTATACTCAGGCCCAGAACGCTATTGACGGCAAACCGGACGAGATCGCCGCCCCGGTGCTGGAAGAGGTGCTCAAGCCGCTCTGGGCAGCTTATGGAACGCTCAAAATCGCCCGGGCCAAACGCAGCCCGCTGGAGATTGAAAGTACAGAGCGCAAAATCAGGGTCAATGAACAAGGCAAAATTGCCTCGATCACCAAACAGGATCGTTTTGACGCCCACCGCCTGATCGAAGAGTTTATGGTCTCTGCCAATGTTTGCGCCGCCGAAACGCTGGAGCACAAAACCTGCCCACAGATTTACCGGGTACATGATGCCTCCAGCGCCGAAAAACTGCACGCGCTTTCGGATTTTTTGCACACCATCGACATTAAATGGGCCAAGGGCGAGCGCGCAACCACTAAACGGTTCAACACATTGATCAGCAAAACCAGAGATGGAAAATACGCCGATATTGTCAATGAAATGGTGCTGCGCACGCAAATGCAGGCCATTTATGATACCCGTAATATCGGCCATTTTGGCCTAAATCTGAACCATTACGCCCATTTCACTTCGCCCATTCGCCGTTATGCGGATCTGACCGTACACCGGGCGCTGATCCGTGCCTGCAAACTGGGCGATGACGGGGCCTCGAACGCCGAGCAAAGCCAGCTCAAATCCATTGCGCAAGACATAACCGGGTATGAGCGACGAGCCATGGCCGCCGAGCGCGATGCCACCGGGCGCTATATCGCCAGCTATTTATCCGAACACGTGGGCAATACCTTTGCCGCGCGCATATCAGGCGTCACCCGCTTTGGCCTCTTTTTGCGCCTGGAAGAAACCGGCGCCGACGGCTTTGTCCCGATCCGTCAATTAGGCGCTGAATATTTTGTCCATGATGAAAAAGCGCATGCTCTGGTGGGCCGAGAAAGCGGCGGGCGGTATACATTGGGCCAGGCGGTCAAAGCCGAACTGATGGAGGCTACACCGCTAACCGGTGGGCTGCTTTTTGAAATGCTGACCCTGCCCACGCCCGGATCTCGTCCCGGAAAGTCGGCACAGACGCACCGGGATAAACACAGGAAATCGGCCAAACACCGGCGCAAGAGGCGAAATTGAGCAAGCCCACAGAATTCAAGCGTGATACTGACCCCGCCGATACGCCCCGCCAGGGCCGGGCCGGGCGCCCCAGACTGTCGGCAACGCTGATTTTGCTGCGCGGCGATCCGCTAAACCCGCAAGTGTTGATGGGAAAACGTGCCGCCGGGCACGGCTTTATGCCTTCAAAGACGGTTTTCCCCGGTGGAAAGGCCGAACGCAGCGACGCCTTTGCCCCCCTTGCCAGCCCTTTATCTACGCCAACGGGGCAGGTTCTGACCCGCCATCTGGCCCCCAGACGCGCGCTGGCCGCTGGTGCCGCCGCCATCCGCGAAACCTTTGAAGAAACCGGCCTGTTGCTGGCCCGCCCCCTAGACAAACCCCACAAGGGCAAAGGCCCCAAAGGGTGGGAAGGGTTCACCAATCGTGACCTGGGCGCCGATATGGGAGCACTGTCCCTGACCGGGCGCGCGATTACGCCGCCATACCACCCAAAGCGTTTTGATGCCTGGTTTTTCATGGCCCGCGCCGATGACCTGATTGACCTGCCGGAATGTGTCGCCAGCAGCGAGCTGGAAGATCTGGCCTGGCATTCCCTGCCCGAAACCAAAGCGCTGGATCTGCCCATGATTACCAGTATTATATTGGACGAAGTACAAAAACGCCTCAGCGATCCAGCACGGCCCATTCCGTTTTACAGCATGCGTAATGGCAAGCACCAGCGTCACTGGCTGTAGCCAGCACCATCCTAAATTGATTATTATAGGGCACCCGGACGGGGTGGGTATAACCTCACTTTATCCCCACTTTTTTGAGGGACAATAAGGGGTAAAAAGGGGTGAATGAGGGATATCTCAGTACCTATTTTGCACATTTCAGGGGCCAACAAGGGACAAATGAAGGATGGCCGAGGGGTAAGCATTGCCCCTTATTGCCTCTCGTCGTCCCGGCGGAGGCCGGGACCCATTTTGATGCATCAAGATAGATGGCGGCCTGTTTACCCTTACGAAAGTGAGGGCCGCCATGATGGCCAGGGGGGATGGAACGAACTTATCCCACACCGGCATGGTTTGGGTATAGTGTTGGTTGTTGCCCCTCACCTGTCATTGCCGGGCGGGTTCCAACAATCCAGCGTAACATCAAAGAGAAACTGGATTACCCGGATAAACCGGGTAATGACACCAATGGAAAACCAACTCAGGGGCCCCGGACTTGATCCGGGATCCACAAAAGGATGAAACACCGCTTGGATCCCGGGTGCCCGCGAAGGCGGGCACCCGGGAACTCTGAAAACACCTCATACTGAGGTGTCCTGAGGCGGCGCGGAGTGCTCACGAAGGACCTCGAAGTATGGAGTTAAAAACATCAGGCACCCCGGATAAGGCACATGCCTTCGCCCCCACGTCATCCGATGGTTAGATCAGTATAGATAGAATTAAATCCGTTCCTAAATAGAAATAGTAATCGGATTCTAATTTACTTCTAAAATGTGTATTCCCTTATCAGGTTTGATAATGCTATCTATGCACGCACACTGGGGAATAATAACGTTTATGAAATCGTTATTCGACGAATTGAAACGCCGAAACGTTATCCGTGTAGCCATCGCCTATGCCGTGGTCGGCTGGCTGTTGATACAGGTTGTCGGGACGATCAGTGAGCCGTTGGGCTTACCAGAGTGGGCAGAAGCCTTTTTTATCGTGCTGATTGCCATCGGCTTTCCCATTGCGCTTTTGCTGGCATGGGCCTTTGAGATGACCCCGAAGGGGATGAAGAAAACCGCGAATGTAAGCGGGGATACCTCGGTCACCACAAAAACAGGCMAGAAAATAAACTATCTGATTGGCGGGACGCTGGTGCTGGCACTGGGCTTTATTGGCTGGCAGAATTTTGCGCCTGGCACTGGTTCTGTTGCTTCGCTTGCCCCTGAGGCACAGGCGGCGGAAGCCTCGATCGCCGTATTGCCTTTCGTCAACATGTCATCGGATCCCGAGCAGGAATATTTCTCTGATGGCATCTCCGAAGAAATATTAAACGTGTTGGCCCAAATCCCCGAACTTCGGGTTGCCGCCCGCACTTCGGCGTTTTCCTTCAAGGGCAAAACCATTGATATTCCCAGTGTTGCCAAAGCATTGGGGGTTGCCAATRTRCTGGAAGGCAGYGTCAGAAAGTCWGGCRCCAAAGTRCGCATTACCGCSCAATTGATCGAGGCWRAAACCGGCTTTCATCTATGGTCACAGACTTATGATCGTGATCTTAGTGATGTGTTCAAGGTGCAGGATGAAATCGCTGCGGCCATCGTCGCCGCCCTTAAAGACACGCTGGGCCTTGCAGCGACAATCGCGCCAGCGCTGATCAAGGCCCCGGTTAATACCGAAGCTTATAATGCTTTTTTGTTGGGCCAGCATTTGATCCGACTGCGCACCAAGGCCGATATCGAGGCCGCAATCCCCCAGTTTGAGAAGGCCATTGCGCTGGACCCGAACTATGCTTCGGCCCATGCCTATCTTGGCCTTGCCTGGAAGTTATTGCAGGGCGGCCAATATACATACGGCACGTTGACGCTGGAGGACATGCTGGCCAAGGCCATGCCTCCTGTTGAACGGGCCCTGGCACTGGACCCCAACCTGCCCATTGCTCACGCGGTGATGGGGCTGGTTCTCGATGCAAAAGGGCAGGCTGAACAGGCGCTTGCCCAGTATGAAGAGGCCATACGGTTAAACCCGTCTTTGACCAATGTCCGGGTCTGGTATTCAAAAGCGCTCGGCAATCTGGGCCAGACCGTGAAGTCCTTTGAACAAATCAAAATCGCTTATCAGCTTGACCCCTTGTCGCGCCTGACCGGCGATAATTATGCCAGCGCCCTACTCATCCGCAGACGCTTTGATGAGCTTGCATCGGTTCTTAACCGATGGGACCAGATCGACCCGGTCTTTGAGGCCGCCTATAATGGGTTGATATTAATGGACCAACATCAGGCCGCCAATGGTGTGATTGCCCTGTTTCGCGGTGTAGATAACACCCCCAAAGACCTGCAGATGGAGGTCAATGCCGCTTTTGGTCTTTTAATTGTGGGTCTTCGGGACGAGGCAATTAAGGTGTGGCCATATCCCAATGGGGCGAGGGCAATCATTCTGTTTGGTACCGATTATCAGAGCACCTTACATATGGCGCAGCAAAACTATCAGGATGACCCAAACAATCTGAACGCGCTAGCCAGCCTTGCCTGGGCTTATTTCAAGACCGGCGACCAGCAACAGGCGCAAAAACTGGCAGCGCGACATCTGGACAAACTGGACCCAACCGCAAAACCCATAGCCAATACCAATTTAATTACCGTGATGGTGGCA
>NVVU01000091.1 GCA_002733485.1 Robiginitomaculum sp. | reverse complement strand
TTCCTTTACCCCCATTGCGGTTAGTGCTGGCACGGACGTATTTCCCAACTTTGTTTGTGATAATGGCAATGTCGGTGCCATATCGGGCGTCAATACAGCCTTCCTGAATATTGAGACACTGGAAGGGGCAGACATTCTTTCCATGGGAGCAACTCCAACGGGGGATGGCATTATCACTGTGCCCACAAATGGCACTGGCTTTATGACGGCTTCTGCTACCAACATCGGGGCTGGCGATAATACTGGTTCTACCGATACGGCCATGACGGTCTCTGCGGATACTGGCGCAGCGGCAATGGCTTTGATGGTGCAATTTTGCGAGACCGATGCGTCGTCGGTATGCATTACCACGCTAGGCAGCGGTCCAATCGATACTGTCATTGGTGATACGCCGAGCTTTTTTGCTATCTTTGTTGCTGATCAAACAGGAGGGGCTGGCATACCGCTTGATCCGGCCAATGCGCGGGTGTTCCTGCGCTTCGCCGGTGCCAATGGTGCCATGCGCTCGGTCACCAGTGCTGCCATTACGGTGCCAACGGCAGCGGCCGAGGCCCCCATGGCCAGCGAGCTGCCTGTTGGCCGCTGGGCCGTGATGGTGCGAGAAACGCAGGGTTTCCGCCATGCCCAGGAACCGGGCACGCTCTACGTCTGGCCTGATGGGTCAGCCGCCTTGCACAGCGGCGACAAGGCTATCGCGCTTAATCTGTCAGTTGCCGGTGCCGGCACCTTTAGCGGGCGCGAGGATCAGGGTGTGATGGCGGGTCAGTTTATCCCCGCCCACTCCCTCTTTATGGTCGATATACGCAAAGGGYATCGCCTTGATATCTGGGGYGTCCATGAYACMAGAGGGCTAACCGAACCAAACTAACTATACAGATCAACGCTGAATGCATGCTCAGCGATAATCATTCTTGAGTACAAACAACACACAGGGAGTCAGCTCCCGGATAAGACGTGAGCCTTTCCGGGAGATCTGGAAAAATAAAATTATATTGTGCCACCAGTTTCCAGCCAGTGGGCACAATCGGCGGGCATTGCCTTTGCTGCAGCCACTTCATACTGGGCTAGTTCATCCTCGCTGAGCACATTACGCCAGCGCCCATTGGTGCCCTTGTTCATGAAGGTATTGCCACCGCCTTTCCAGATTTCGCTGGCTTCGGGCATGATGTTGCCAAAATCCTTTTTCATGCCTTTAAAGGTGATGCGTTCCAGAATGCCCGGGAATTGTGCTTCATCAATGGTGATTCCGAGGTGGGCCGCAATGCGCCTGACTTCCTCTGCCGGATCATTTAGCAAATCGGCAAAATGGACGAAATGAATATTGGGAAGATGGCGATATTCCCACCAGGTTTTGATGTGATGAAAGTGCGACCAATAGGGAAAACCATCGCCTTCCCATTCATACCAGCCAGAGGAAATCCACGCCTTCCACAGGTCATGAATATCGGCATAGTCGGTGGGAAAAGCGCGTCCTGCACGACGCTCAAAGTCGGCAATGACCTCCAGGATTGGTCCGGTATAATTGGTGTGATGGTTCCACAGTGACATAAACACATCGCGGGCATCGCGCCCGATAACAATATACCGGTTGTCCTCAAAAAACGGGATGCCATCCAGCGGCAAATGGGTTTTGATAAACCTCCGCCCGGTTTGCGCCTCAAGACCGGCGGCCATTTCATCCAGCGGCGGGATCGCCATATCCAGCYATGGGGCCATGGYGGTTACCGGCATCGGGAATTCGCCATCCTGATAGAGCAGATTGGCCACTATAGTCTGCATCCAGGTAGTACCAGCCTTGTAGGATGTGGAAATGATAATATCGCCTGGACGGTGATTATAAACCCGCCAGCGTGTGCCATCTATAATCGGGTGATTATCATATTCACGGGTTTTCTGCGGTAAAGATTGTGATTTCATTTCATTGCCCCCTTTGCTATTTCTATTTTAGGAATAAGGGAAAAGCAATATCATGACCTTGGAACAAGCCTATCTCATCGCGCAAATTCTTGCCTCGGTCGCCGTGGTGATTTCCCTGATATTTGTGGGCCTGCAGTTACGCCATAACAGTGAACAAATGCGCATTGCCGCCAGCGCCGGCTATTACGAAATTTACCGGGACCATATGTCTGGTGCTATGAATGAAGAATGGACAACGCTTTTTATCAAAGGGTTTAAAGAGTTTGAATCGCTTACCTTAGTTCAGCGCACTCGGTTATTTGCTAACTATGCGGTGGTAACGCGTGGGTATCAGGTTCTGCATTACCAGGCCAGCAAGAAGGTTTTTGATGACGAGTTGTGGGAAAATACGCAAAACCATTTAGCCGATCTTCTCTTGTCTCAGGCTTATCTGCATTTTTGGACAACACGCAAGCACCATTTCAATCCATCGTTCCAGGCATTTGTTGATGATCTGATTGCCAATCGCCCCAAACACGACCTTTTCAAAGCAGAGACACCCAAGGCCGAGGTTCCCGCCATTTGATCTAGGGGCCAGACTCATTCAAATGGTTTAATTTCATGCTTTTAGGAAATGCTGAATGGAAGAAAGCCAATGCAGCAAAGGCTGCTGCCATTTGCAAGGCTTGCTTTCGACAGGCGGCGGTGCCCAAAAACACCTGTAAGGCGAGGCATGTTGTCCGCGTAAAGGCGTCAAAAGGCCTTGAAAATACACCATATTTCCTGCGTCCTTTCTCCTGTTTACCCAAAAAACCTCTCCTCGTGAAATCAATCATTTGAATGAGTCTGGACCCTAGAACTTAGCGAACACTCTCTTTATCACCCAGCAGGCATGGCGCGGTTTTTAGCATGATCATCAGGTCAAACCAGAACCCGGCGCGCTGAATATATTCCAGATCCAGTCGCACCCGCTCGCGCACCTGGTCGGCGTTTTCCAAGGGTCCGCGTGAGCCATTAATTTGCGCCCAGCCGGTCAGGCCAGGCTTGACCCGGTGGCGATGCGCATAATGGGCCACCAGCTTCCAGCTCTCCACCTCGCCGGTGCGCATGCCCACCGCATGGGGACGCGGCCCCACCAGCGACATATTGCCCGCCAGCACGTTAAGAAGCTGTGGCAGTTCATCCAGACTGGTGCGGCGCAAAAACCGGCCGAGCCGGGTAACCCGCAGATCATTCACCTGCACCTGTTTCATCGGCCCGGCATCACTGCCCTCCTGCATGGTGCGAAACTTAAACACCTCGATAATACGGTTATTAAAGCCATGGCGTTTTTGCTTAAAAAGCACCGGCCCCGAACTATCCAGACGGATCAACAGGGCAATGACGGCCATAACGGGCGCAAAAGCCACCAGCATAGCCGAGGCAAAGGTCAGGTCTTGCATGCGTTTGGCAAACACCCGCCATTCATCGCGGGGCGCACCAGAGACATAGGCCATGGGCGAACGGGCAATCTCGGTCAGGCGCGCCTGTTCAGGGTTAAACCCCTCCAGATCCATAAACAGGACCACCTCCTGAGGCAAAGCGCGCAATTGATCAATTAATTCATTGACCCGGCGCGAGGCGGTCGAGGTTACCGTGATGATAATTTTGTCGATCGTGTGCAGGCCCTCCCAGGCCAGCAGATCCTTAACGCCACCGGCTACAGGGATATCTCCCACTTTGCCGGGACTACGCGAGCCGCGATCATCAAAAATCGCCACCACGTTTAAATCCTTGCACGTCTCGCTCTGGCGGACCAGGCGCCGGGCGTTTTGGGTGGCACCAATGATGACCACATTGCTGGCCATGGCACCGCTGCGGCACCAGAACTGCACCAGCGCATTATAGACCAGATGCAGACATAATAGCGCCAACACCGCCACCACATTGGCAAGAATCAGGGTTGAGAATGCATTGCCGCTCATGCCCGCCATTTTGGCCGCCAGCACCACCAGTGTGGACATGCCCATAACCGCTATGGCCGTCATGGCCCAGCGTAGTGCCGGTTTTACCCGATAATCAAAATTGTAGGTCCCAAAGGCCGCCAAACCCCAAAGCAGGAAAAACGGCAAGACCAGAAACGGCGCGGCGATGCCAAAGGCGGTGTCAAAAAGCGGCACCTTACTGGCCTGCATACACCCCACCATGGCCGCCATAGCCACCGCCAGAGCATCAAGGCTCTGGAAGACGCGGATCGCCAATGTCTTGTTTACCCGTGATCTGGACGGGACTTGTAAAACCGGGGTCATACACGGCGGCCCAKCGCTGATGTGCGCCAATGGCGCCGCCCCGGTTTTGATGCCGGGAGCAACCGGATTTTGGCTCTGGTTTTGTTTTTTTTGTTTTGCTGGCATACACCCAACCCTTCACTAGGCCACAGGATGCAGGATCACACTCAAGATCGGGTTAAAAGTCTTGCTTAGCCAAAAGTAAAGATGGCGCGGTTTTCTTCGCGTATAGTTTTGTCTCAGTTTACAGAATTTGACCGCAATTCCCTAGCCTATTTACTAAAATAAGCATCTATAAACGGTGCAAGTTGTTTTTCATACGCTCTCCATTTTCCAATAGATTTTTTGGAAAGTGGGCGCCGAACCTGCGCCAGGCTGGCGGTCGTTACGCTTCGTCTGGTCTCATAAAATCGTCGCGTCAACAACTCATCGGTCAGGCCACAATGTGCAAGCATTGCTGGAATTACAGTCTCGGGTGACTGCACTAGATCTTCGTATTGAACCACATGAATATCGTTGGGGTATTGCGCGCACCAGTTTTCAAAAATCCGGTCTTCCATTTTGAAGTAGCGTGCAATGCCTTTGAGCGAAAAAGTCCAGTCAAAGCTCTTGTTAAAAAACGTTTTAAAACAAGACCAGGCTGTGTCCATGGGATCCCGGCGAACCCAAATGATTTTCGCTTTTGGCAGCGTATGTCGGATCAACCCTATAAACCGGCTGTGGTTTAGTGTCTTGTCGACTATATGCCCCCCCTGCCAAAGCGCTCTTCCAGAAAATAAAGATAGGTGTTGGCAATGTCTGTCCATGGATCATCGCCAGCCAGTGCAGTGTCACAATAGGCCCGAGCATGGGCCAGGCTATAGCCTCCAAGCGGCATCAGAGCTGTTCTTAGCAAGTTCAGCTCGCCGCCGTCTTTTACCTTGCTATGGCTGACCAGCATTTGCTCGACCAGAGTTGTGCCAGACCTGGGAAGCCCGGTAACAAATATGGGGCGTGTGCTTTCGCACTGGCTAGCGGGCAAGGCTTCCTGTGCCTGCCGGGTAAATGTACCCAGCAAGGATTTACAAAACCGGTCATCAGCATTCTGATCAAAAGGACGGGTTTGGAGAAACAGCCCAGCTCCCTGACTGTACTTCGCAAAGGCGTGCTCGGTGTTTCCAACATCCTCCCAGGCCTTGCCAAGCGCGTATAAGAATTTGCCGTGCGTTTGAGGGTCTATGCCGCCAAACTTGTCCGTTAAACTTTCCATTTTTAGCAAGTCTGGATCATCCGGTGTAAACTCTTTTAATGCCACCATGGCAACCCAGCTTTGCCCTGCGGTTGGCCATTGTTCTAGAACCTGATGAAAATGGCGCAGAGCACTTTCATTTTCCCCCATCTGAGATTTTACCGTTCCCAGAAAATGCTGTACCGATGGATTGCTGGTGCCTTTTCTTTCAAAGCAGAGCATTGCACTGCGCGCGGCACGAACCCGCCCGGCCTCAGCCAATAACGCAGCATGGTGCAACTGATGCATTGCATCATTGCGATCTTTGCGTGAAAAGCGTTTGCTCGCCTTAAGTGCGAGGGTTACCTCGCCCATTGCCAATGCTAACTTCGCCAGTTCCGCCCATCCATCACCCAGCAAGGCACCTTGGCGAAACAACCCGCGAACGAGCGTTACCGCTTGCTCACGTTGCCCCGCCTTAAACGCAACTTGCACACGTTGCACATCGGGGTGTTGTTGGCTCATACTATGCTCCGAAAGAATAACTGAATACTTGCGTGATGCGCAATTACCTTGCTCAAGGGACATGCTCTTGCCCGCAAATCAGAAGGGCGTCCAGTATCACTTGATGAAAAAAAATCAGTCACGACAGATAAAACACTTGAACCTGAAGTGACTTACCGATACTCCCGCCGACGGAGAGGTGGCCGAGTGGTCGAAGGCGCTCCCCTGCTAAGGGAGTAGGCGGTGTTCCCGTCTCGAGGGTTCGAATCCCTTCCTCTCCGCCACTATCCCCCGAGAACCCGTTCTCCGCTTGTGGCTGATCCAGAATTTTCTTGTTGTTTTCAAAGGTTATAGCCGATGGGTTGTTGAGTGCCCTTCCGGAGGTTTGGCCGGAAATGGTTCTCTTACCCCCGGTATTCTCCAAAGCTGTTGCCTAAAGGGGTTTTGGTTCAGTTTTGTAAGCTGTTGTAAAGAAACGCAAATTAAGAACGTCCGTTTTTCATAGTTCGAACTTCCGCGCGCTGTGCGGGCGGGGCTGGGAGCGAACCATGAGGAAAATAAACATGGCAGCCCGCAGATTTCAATTTGTATATCAATGTGTGCGGCGAAACCCCTTGAGAACAACACGTTGTGGCAAGCTTTCCTCCACTTGCGCCTTCTCCAGTGTTCGGCGTTCTGTGATTGTGTCCGATGTCGGCGCGGTTTGGCTCTGAATTTTCGTATATCGACCAAGCCTCCCCATGGGATAGCCTGTCATTATCGCGACGATTGCAGGCAGTTGCGGTTCCAGTTCGCTGATGTCCAGGCCCCATCGTCCGGCAAGCACCCGTTTGACCAACTCGGCATCGCCGTCAACTTCATCAAACGCTTGGTCTACCTCGCTCCAAAAATCGAGGAACGCGCGCCTGACATGTGCCTTGGCGATGGACAGGTGTTGGCCGACAAAAACCTCATTTAAGAACTTTAAAAGCTCGGTTTCCACCCTCTTGACCGACGGGCCGTAGGTCCGGAAACGATCCGCCAATGCCTCGGTGGTCGGCCTGCTTTGCAAGGCTTGGGCGGTTCTCAACTGAAATGTCTGAGGGGCAATGGCCGACAATTGCCGTGCCTCCAGAACTGCGATTGCCGTCGGGATGATTTGCTCCAGAAAGTGCCGGGGCGAGGTGGGATCATCCTCCGGAAATACTGGAACCTCTGCCAGCCAAGCGTAGTTCAACCAGTCAACATTGCCTTCTGAATCCACACTCTGGGCGAGGAAGCCGATATGCTGGCGAGCAATTTTTGCAGGTCCCTTTTCAACATCAATGTTGCCCGCTGCTGCCGTGTCCAGAAAATCGCCTACCTCAATGATGCCTTCCGCTGCAAGGGCATCTGCTGCCTTTTTCAATTGCAAAAGCTTCAAGGACACGGACAAGGCGTCGCCTGCGCCCTGTGACAGGAGGTTGGCCTCAACCGGCATGGATTTTCTGAAATCCCCGCCTGTTGGGAGCTCACCGGTAATGATGGCTGTGATCAGGGGGAGTTGATCCTGAAACGCCTCCGAAGGCATTCCCCATGCCAATTCAAGCCCGGTGATCAGGTCGCTGAGTGATATGTCTCCCTCAATGGATGAGAATTGTTCGGCCGCCTTGCGCCAAGGCGCGGTGAATTCAGGCCGGAAATGATAGGGTGCTTTGGCGTAATCCTGATGGATGAGAGAAGCAGCAAGGCGCCGGAGGATCATTGCTTCTTTTTGTCGGACCCTTTCCCGGGTTATCTGCGTGGGCATCAGCTCTCCAACGGCTTCGAGAGTAAGCCGATCGGCAGGAGATTTCATGATGCGGTTTTCAAGGATGATCCTGTTGTCCCCGGACTCGCCTGACAGGATCGTTTCCTCAATTACAAGGGGGAGCAACGCAATGGTTTGTGCAAATGAACCTTCCAAGGGCTGCGCGGGCAGAAGTTTTAACTGCATGAGGCCGCAATAGGTTTCCCAGTCCACTTCGCCATCAGGGCGCTGTGCATTTGCCAGAGCCTCCAATCCATCCGTAATTCGCGAAGCTGTCGTTTTTCCCATGTAGGGAAGAGATAAAATTTTCCAACGGGGACAATCTACGACATCACCGATCGTCATCAGCTCCTGTGCACGTAGCGTGTCGGTCTTTTTCCCAAGATGCAGCACTCCCAAATCGAGGGCGCGTATTTGGGGAGAGAGCTCGGTTGCTGCCGTGGCACCTTTTGTGGAAATTTTGATTTCACCGACTTCGGTTTGGCTTTCCGCTGTAATACCAAGAGGGTATCGAAGCGCCCATTCTTTCAAAGTTTCTGGTTTCTCCCCCGCTGCATTTGCCAAGTCGATCAAGGCGCTCCAGAACTCTCTCAGCTTTTTGCTTCCGAATCCTAGCGGCAATTCAGAAAGGCCAGTGCGCAAATAGTCGATCAGAAGGCCAAACGTAGGGTAACCGGCACGCTCCAGCATTGCCCCAGCGTTTCCGAAAGAGTCGCGGTTGATCGCGAAGACGGGGTTCTTGGCATCAATATCCCTGAATTCGATGCAATGAAAATATAACCCCTTGGGTTCGAATCCGGGATGGTCGTAATAGGACAGCCAGTCAACGTCATGCCCGGAAATACATCCCAGAAGCCTGAAGCTGTGCGTGGCCAATTGCTGACGGCTTTCGGCCGACAACTCTGGATTGGTCAGAACGCCAACAATATTGGAGAGGGTTTTGCAACCAAGCGCTTCAACCTGATCCGTGACGGTCGGATTCAAGTGAAGATGGCGGATACTGAGCCCAAGGGGAATGCTGCGCGCATCTTCCCTTGCCAGCGCTGCCGCATGGTTTTCGGAACTATCCGCAGTCAATGCACGCGCCTCCAGCCACGGAGGATGATTTTTGCGGGAAGGGCATGTGCCTGCGGAACGAAGGCAATCCGGAAAAGCGGTTCCTCATCATCCTTCGAGATTTCAATTTCATCCCCGGCACGGGCACCGTTTTGCCGCAAGTATCCCGTAAGGCAGGTCAGTCGGTATTCATTCCGGGTTCCCCGTTCATCATGCAATCTATTGTTATAATAAATGTATTGAAGCTCAAGTTTTTCATCGCTTTCATCCAAGCAAAGGATCGTGCGGCGGGGGTTTTTGATGCCGGGGTCGAGGGTGCCCAGAAAATCGCGGAACTCCTGATCCCCCTTGGGTATCAGCATTCCGGCCTGATGGCTTTTTGTTTGGCCGGTATCGTTGGCACTGAGTGTTTTGCGAAATGCCTGGCGTGTCATTTTTTCCTCGGGCTGATATGGATTGCTTTTTCAAGGTCTTCTTCATCCCGGTTTGAGACCGGAACAATTTCATTGCCCATTTCATTTTTCCATGCGGAACGGTCGAGCATGACCCTTTCGATGGTATCCTCATAATAGAGCCGGTAAATCGTTACGGGCATTGTCTGCCCCCTTCTGTGGGCCCGGGCACTGGCTTGGGCCTCCAGAGCAGGATTCCAAACTGGTGTCATGTGGATCACCACTGTGGCTGCCGTGATGTTCAATCCTGACCCCGCAGCATTCGGATTTAGCACGAGGATCGCTGGCCCTTCATGGTCACTGAACGCATCAATGATCCCTTGGCGATCCTCTTGGGGGGTGCTTCCGTTGATTGCCCCCCAATATGCTTCGGGCAAGTCTTTACCGGCCTGTTTTAAGAGATCGCCCATCCGGTTGAACAGGGCGAAAACCAGAACTTTTTTCCCGGTGCTGAACGCTTCGCTTACTAGGGCAAGTGTCCGTTCCAGCTTGGTGTTGACAAGTGGCAGGTCGGCATGGGCGTCGATGACGGCACCTTCGCCATCATCGTTTTCACCCCTGTTTACCCTGAGCCAGGGATGCGCGCAAACGAGCTGGAGTTGGAGCGTTGCGACAAGAGCTCCTGCCACCGGATATTTCGCCAGTGTTACCTCGCGAACATGCTCATAGTGGTCGACGAGATCGCCTTCCATTTCAAGCGGAACATCGATGTCAATCCGTTCTGGCAAGTCACCCGCGACATCGGCAACCCTTCTCTTGATCATGATCGGGCCAACGATTTCTGCGACTTCTTTGGCTGTTTTAATCCCGTCAGGGAATCTTTCCTCGAATACACTTAAATCGCCCAATACCCCGGGAACGGCGAAATCGGCCAGAGACCACAGGTCTGTCAAACTGTTCTCGACGGGCGTTCCTGTCATCGGAATGGTTTTGCAGCGCGGGATGGTGGCTGCGTTGATTCTACGCGCTGAATGAGGGTTCTTGATCGCTTGTGCCTCGTCACAAATCACCCATGACCATTCGAAAGCAGCAAAGATTGAAATGTCGTTCACCATGGTGTCGTAGGTGGTGATCACCACATTGGCGACCTGCAATCCTCTGAATGTTCCGGTTCTTTCGGGGCCGCGATGGACCAGGATGGAGAGCGATGGTGCAAATCGTTGTATCTCCCGAACCCAGTTTGCAATGAGGCTGGTAGGGCAGATGATCAGGGCCGGGGCATTCTCGTCAGGTATGTCCATCATCAACAAGGCAATGATCTGAAGGGTCTTCCCCAAGCCCATTTCATCCGCAAGGATCAGGCCACCGTGTGAATTTGCGGCATCCCACATCCAAGCCACGCCCTTTGCTTGATAAGGATAAAGCTTGGCATCCAGACCATTTATCTCGATACTTTCAGAGCGCCGCTCTGCAGAGGAAGTTCCTGTTTCAAGAACCGCGTCTGAAAGCCGCAATTCGATGGCCGGATCAATTTCAGCCAACCGTTCGCGCAGCAGGCCATATCTGACGCCCTGCGAGGGATCTGCCCCCAGCTTGGTGATCAGGGCCTCCGATACGTCTTTTGGAAGGGGCCTGATGATGCCATCGTCCAATACCCAGTCGTAATTGTTGGCGGGGGCGGGAATGATCTTTTCCACTCCCCGAACCATCCGGCGCGCCGCCAATTTGGCAATCAGCCTCCCTTCGTGTTTTTCAACAATCACAACAGGATCAAGCACCCGCTCGCTTACCCGAAGGCCGGCTGGCAGGTCCTTGGTCAAATCCGCGAAACGCGGCGGCAACTGGATGGGATCAATCGACATGTTCACCCATCAGACTTTGGATTTCCAAGATTGAATAAGGGGTTGGTTTTCGGGTGTGCACGGCGCGATGACAGTTAGGACAAAGCGGTGCCAAGTCTGTTCGCGGATCGTATTTGCGCGGCTCCCCCAAAGATGAGAGCGGTTGCAAATGGTGAACTTCAATAATTGAACCTGCAGTTCCGTAAAGCGATGAAGGTATCAAGCCACAAGACTTGCACGTATGGCCATGAATGCGCAAACACAGAAGCCTGTTTCGCGGGTTACGTTCGCGCCGTGTAATTTCTCGCTTTGTTACAGCCCCCTCCAAATTGTCGTCGTCGTCAACCTCAACCACCATGACATCATATCCGATGAGTTCGGCCATTGCCGCCATCATTGGCACAATCACTTCCCGACAGGTTGCAATCATGGCTTCGGGATTATCCGAGCTTTCGGCATGTCTGAGAGTAGCATGCATGCGAAACCGGCCATCGGAAACCAACCACCCATCCATTGTCTGGCCGGGTATCGCCACTTTCGCTTCTGCCTTGATGCTTTCAATCAATGATCGTGCAAGCTCGATATCTTCGTCCGGGGCCTCGGAAATCTGCTCGATGATTGGGCGTGCAAAATTTCCAAACCGCAATTCAACCTGATGCGATTTGAGCCCCTTCGGCCTCAGTTCGACGACGGGGCCACGATTGCGTTCCAGATCACTGAACCAGATATCAAGACCTGTACGAAATCCTTCAGGACGTGTGGCCAGCGCGATTCCAGCCCCCGTACCTTCTGCAATTTCCGATGAGATCAGGTCTGTATGGTTCTTGAGCATCTCACGTGTCATCTTCCCCGGCATTGTCGCCGATGTCGTCAGAGTCCGGGGTGGCCAGATCACGCAGAAGCTTGCGCAGGTTTGAAGAAACCTCTTCGCGAATGTCCGCAAAAATGGCTTCCAGCTCCTCGTTGGTATTGTTTTGTTC
>NVVU01000090.1 GCA_002733485.1 Robiginitomaculum sp. | reverse complement strand
GTTTTCCTTGCACTCATTTTTTTGCGAAACCGGCTTTGGATCACATCAGTAATGATAATGATGGCCAGCACAAAATAAAACGTGGTCTTGTTCATGGCCTCAACCGTAAACCCGAACAGGGTCACCTGGGCCAGATGGCCACCCTCGGTAACCAGCAAGACACCCACCAGAAACAGAATAAACAGGCCCATCACCTCATACATGCGGTTCTTTTCTAAAAATACAGCCACAAAGTCAGAAAGCCAGATCATCATGATCCCCGAAATGATAATCGCGGTGGTCATCACCGCAAAAACTTTGGATAGCGCCATGGCTGATAAAATAGAATCAAAGGAAAAAACCAAATTCATCGCCACGATCCAGAAAAGCGCCTTAAAGAGAGAGCCGCGCGGTTTTTCCTCCCCATGCAAATCCTCAACCAGTAATAAATGGCTGATTTCCTTGGTGGCGGTATAAATGATAAACCCGCCACCGATCAGCGTGATCAGGCTGTGCACATTAAATTCGCCGGTAAAAATGCCGGTGAACTTCGCCCCAAACAGCGGTTTGGAAAATGCGCTAATGGCATGCATCACCACAAACAAGAGCGYGATGCGAAATATAATGGCAATAGCAATGCCGACTTGACGAACAAAGGCCTGACGGTCTTTTTCCACGCGCCTGGATTCGATGGAAATATACAAAAGATTGTCAAAGCCTAGCACCGCCTGCAAGRCGACCAGCATCAACAGGGTAAAAAAATTCTCCGGGGTAAAAAGCGCGCCCATTCATCTCTCCTGATAAAATGAGGCTCTTTTCTATCCCGCTAAGGCGCAAACGCCAATGCACTAACTCCCTGCGGCAAAGTGACCAAATGATCTTTTGCGATCCCCCTTGTGCGGCAAAAAAGCAACACTATCTGTACATTGAATGCAGGTTGTTTGTGCCATAATGGGCGAACGATCTGTCATCTCGCCGATAAAACACACGCCGATGTCCCAAGACAAAGGTGTACACAGGGAAGGTGGAAAACATGGATATAGAAAAATTTTCGGATCGTGCCAAAGGTATGATTCAGGCCGCTCAAACGTTGGCGCTGGCGGCCGGACACCAACAATTTACGCCAGAACATGTGCTCAAAGCGCTTCTTGATGACCGCGAAGGCATGGTGGCCAATTTGATGCGGGCCGCCGGTGCCCWGCCCGATCTGGCCTTGCAGGAGGTAACCGAGGCGTTGGGCAAGCTGCCCAAAATTGAGGGCGGCGACGGTAAGRTTTACATGACGGCAGATACCGCCAAGGTTTTACAGGCTGCCGAAGAGGTGGCCCAGAAAGCTGGCGACAGCTTTGTTACGGTTGAACGCATTTTACTGGCCTTGTGTCTGACCAGGGAAGCYAAAACCGCAGAYATATTGAARCGYGCYGGCCTCACCGCACAAAAACTGAACGCGGCGATCAACGATATTCGCAAAGGGCGCACCGCCGATAGTGCATCGGCTGAGGAGTCCTATGACGCCTTGAAAAAATACACTCGCGACCTGACCGAAGCGGCCCGCGATGGCAARCTGGATCCGATTATCGGGCGTGATGAAGAAATCCGAAGAACGATACAGGTTCTTTCCCGGCGCACCAAAAACAATCCAGTGCTGATCGGCGAACCTGGCGTCGGTAAAACCGCGATTGCCGAAGGGTTGGCCCTGCGYATCATTAATGGTGATGTGCCCGAAGGCCTTAAAAACAAAAAACTTTTGTCGCTCGACATGGGCGCATTAATCGCCGGTGCGAAATATCGTGGTGAATTTGAAGAGCGCCTGAAGGCCGTGATTAACGAGGTTCAGGCCGCCGAGGGCGAAATCATTCTCTTTATTGATGAAATGCACACGCTGGTTGGCGCAGGCAAGGGCGATGGGGCTATGGATGCCTCCAATTTGCTCAAACCAGCTTTGGCGCGCGGCGAGCTGCACGCAATCGGCGCGACCACGCTCGATGAATATCGCAAGCACGTGGAAAAAGACGCGGCATTGGCGCGGCGCTTTCAGCCTGTCATGATTGAAGAGCCGAGCGAAGAAGACACCGTCTCTATTTTGCGCGGCTTGAAGGAAAAATACGAAGTGCACCATGGCGTGCGCATTGCAGACAGCGCCCTTATTGCTGCCGTTACGCTTTCAACACGCTATATCGCGGACCGGTTCTTGCCCGACAAAGCCATAGATTTGATGGACGAAGCCGCCTCGCGCTTGCGTATGCAGATCGATTCAAAACCCGAAGCGCTGGACGAAGTGGATCGCCGCCTGATGCAGGCGCATATCGAGGCGGAATCCCTGCGCAAGGAAAAAGACGATGCGTCCAAGGAACGTCTGCAAAAACTGGAAGCTGAAATTGTAGAGCTGGAAGCGCAATCGGCGGAGCTGAGCGGGGCGTGGCGTGCCGAAAAGGAACGCCTTTCCGAGGCCACCAAAGCCAAGGAAGCGCTGGAGATCTTGCGCAACGAGCTGGCGGAGGCTGAACGAGGTGGCGACTGGGCGCGCGCCTCTGAAATCAAGTATGGCCGTATTCCGCAATTGGAGGAAGCCTTGCAAAAAGAGCAGGAGCAAAGCGAAAGCGAATCCAGTATGGAGGTTGTGGATGCCGAACAGGTAGCCGCCATAGTCTCGCGCTGGACAGGCATTCCTGTGGATAAAATGCTACAGGGAGAGCGTGAAAAGCTCCTTAAAATGGAAGACAGGCTGCGTGCCCGTGTGGTGGGTCAGGATGAGGCCTTACAAGCGGTCTCCGATGCGGTTCGCCGCGCCCGCGCCGGGCTGTCCGATCCCTCCAAACCCATTGGTTCGTTTATGTTTCTTGGGCCAACGGGTGTCGGTAAAACCGAGCTGACCAAGGCCCTGGCCGCGTTTTTGTTTGATGACGAACACGCCATTACCCGGCTGGATATGTCAGAGTATATGGAAAAACATTCGATCAGTCGCATGATCGGAGCGCCGCCGGGTTATGTCGGCTATGAAGAAGGTGGCGCGTTAACCGAAGCGGTCCGTCGTCGGCCTTATCAGGTGATTCTGCTTGATGAAATCGAAAAGGCGCACCCGGATGTGTTTAATATACTCCTTCAGGTGCTGGATGATGGCCGCCTGACCGATGGTCAGGGGCGCACGGTGGATTTTCGCCACGCCTTGATCATCATGACATCAAACCTTGGTGCAGAGCATCTGGCCGCGGCTTCGACGGAATCATCCGAAGAAAGCTATGAAGCGGTGATGAATGCGGTTCGGGCACATTTTCGGCCAGAGTTTTTGAACCGCGTGGACGAAATCATTCTCTTCCATCGCCTCAAAGCCGAACACATGATCAGTATTGTCGATATTCAGATGAAGCGCCTGCTGGCGCTTCTGGCAGACCGCCATATTAGTCTGGAACTGGATGATGCGGCCCGGACCTGGGTTGGGAATCAGGGTTATGACCCGGTCTATGGGGCGAGGCCTTTAAAGCGAGTGATCCAGAAACAATTACAGGACCCGTTGGCCAAGCTTATTCTGGAAGATGTGATCAAGGATGGCGATACGGTCAAAATCAGCGTGGAAAACGGCGCACTGGTCTTTAACGGCAAAACCATGGACGCGCTTTTATCCTGAACCCTATGTTGTACCACGTTGTTTTTGAGGTTGAGTATCTTTTTGCTTTGCCCCTTTGGCGGCGTGGCGTAACGCGCCGACCAGTTGCGGCACATCAATGGGCTTGGGGATAAAATCATCCATACCGGCCTTGATATAGCGTTCACGATCACTGGCCATGGCGTTGGCCGTAACCGCAATGATGGCGGTCGCGGCATTGGGGCCATKGGAAGTCCGGATGGCCTTGGTGGCATCAACACCATCCATATTGGGCATCTGAATATCCATCAGGATAGCGTCAAAGGTTTGCGTGGCGGCAGCCTCCACGGCCTCAAGACCGTCATGGGCAAAGGTCAGATCAACTGGCATTTTTGCTAAAACCGCCTGCAAGACTTTTCGGTTGATGGCGCTATCCTCAACGGCCAGAACGTTCAGGCGGCGGCCGGGATTTTTCGGGCGTTGTGATTTTGGCTCGGCTGTCTTTTCTGGCAAAGMCGGTTCTGCATTTTGCATATCAAGAGAAAATATAAAACAGGCTCCCTTTTCATAAGAGCTGTCATATTTTAGTGACCCGCCCATCAAAGAGGCCAGTTTTYGACTGATGGAGAGGCCAATGCCGGTACCACCATGATGGCGGACCATGGACTGGTCACCCTGAGTAAAGACTTTGAAAATATGAGCGACCTTAATGCGATCAACACCCGGACCGGTATCCTCTACCCGAAAAACATAGGTTGTGGACTTTGAAGACCTCCTGGTCGCAACCGTCAATTTTACATGGCCCGAAGGCGTAAACTTAATGGCATTGGAAAGAAGGTTGCCCAGTATCTGGGTGAGGCGTGCCTCATCGCCAAGTATATTAGAGTCAAGATCACCCTTGATTTCTGAAATAAGATCAAGGCCCTTTTCCTSTGCCGCGTTCCGCCACATATTCAGGGTTTTTTCAACCAGGCCCTTAAGGCAGAATGGTTCTTTAGACACCGTCATTTCGCCAGCTTCAATCTTTGAAAAATCCAGAATGTCATTCAGGATCACCATCAGGGATTTTGCGGAAAAATTGATGACATCGATTTTTTCACGCTGTTCCGGAGGCAAATCAGCCTCCAGAACGGCTTCGGCCATGCCAATCACCCCGTTCATGGGTGTACGCAGCTCATGGCTCATGGTGGCTAGAAAATCCGACTTGGCCTGATTGGCCTCTTCGGCATCGCGCAAGGCCTTGTCGAGTTGTTTTGTGCGCTCTTGAACGCGCCCTTCCAGTTGAGCATTCGCCCTTTTAAGCTCTTGAGCCCGGGCGCTCTGCACGGCCAGTTTCTGGTTTTCAGACATGGCATTTTGAAAAACTTGCAGCGTTCGGGACAGTTTACCAATAACGTCCTGCCGATTATAGACCTTAAGGGTGGATTTATGCCGCCCTTTGGCAATTTCCATGGTGGCATGGGCCATCTCGGAAATGGGCTGGATCACACTTTTGAATAACAACATCTGTATGAGCGCCAGTGTTGAAAGCACAATGAAAATACCGACTGAGGCCTGAATAAGGGCCTTTTTTTTCCAGGCAGCGAGAGGGGCCGCAATGTCAACAAAGGCGCTATAGGCGCCAATAACTTCGCCGTCCTGAATGTCCATAAGGGCGGTGTGGCATTCGACGCAGCGCTCATGAGCAGCATTGCCCTGGCCCAGGATCACTGGGCGTGTCACCCGCACCGTTTTATTTTTTTTGCTATGGTGGCTTTGTCTCACGCCTTTTTTCAGCGCGGCCATATCCACCGCATCGCGGGCGACCTCGATTTCGTTATGACCGGTGGCCTTTTGATAAGCGACCACCTTATCGCTCATGACCAGCCAAACCTTTACATCGTTCTCGTGTGTAGAATATAAACCCAGCGTGCCGTTTAAAGTGTTTATAGCAGGGTCGTTATCGCCCCTTTTTTGCCGGTTCAGCATCGCGTTTGTGTGCACAGCCTCCAGCATATCCAGCGTAGAAACGGCCTGCTCTTCGGCCCGCTCGTTTATTTCTTCACCTTCGGAAAGAATGTCCCAACCGGCAAGGGGAACTAGCAGGATCAACATGGCAAACCCTGTTACCAGCAGGATTTTTGCAGAGAGRGAAAACCTATTCCAGAACGGCACTGATACCCCCAACGGATTATTCGTTATGGTACTTTAGCGCCGTTTTGGTAATATATGGTTACTGTATTCAAGTGCAGGGACGGAAATGCTGTTCAGGTAATTAACCGGGGATTACTGGCCATTTTGTGGGCTGTCGGGTTTTTGGTCTTTATTCTCAGTTTCATTATTTTCCTGATCTGCATCAGTTTTTTCGCTCGTGCCTTCATCCTTGTCACCATCGTCGTTCTGGTTCTTCCGGGGCGGGCGCGCTTTGACGCGAGCGGTTTTTTTTCGGCGCAACAGGGATGTGTCCACYAGAATGGCCAACACGGTTACAAAATAAACCCCTGCCACAGCAAAGGGTATCAGGGTCGTGCGGGTATCCGGCATGGTGGTCCAGATACCAAAAACCAAAAGCGCCCGGATAATAGAATGGGCGGCATAAAGGCCTGTGCGCCCATAGGACCAGCCGACAACCGGCCAGTGCATGGACATGCCAATGGCCAGGATCAATATGGCCAGCCCTGTTGATACTGACATGCTGGCGATCAGCATCGGCCAGAATAACAGCATGCCAATCAGGGCCGGGACAATGACACTGCTGACCGCCTGTTTTTCCTTGATAAAGTTGTTTTTGAAAACTTTGGCAAACAAAAGCCCAAGGGGAAAGATGGCCCCCGTGCCAAAAAGGGCGACCATAAACCAGGATCCAAGTGGCAAATAAAACCCAAGAAAACCCAGAGCAAGCCAGTAAACCCCACCGGCCAGCGGCAGGGGAAAGCCACCGCGCAGATTGATATAATTTTCCAGACGCTCTTCTTTGAGCGCCGCAATCAGGGCCTCTTTATTCATTATAATTTATCCGATTTTTCTGGCTTCTTCGACGAGCATAATCGGTACGCCCTCGCGGATAGGGTAGGCCAGCTTGGCTTTTTTGGATACCAGCTCATCTTTTTCACGGTCATGGACCAAAGGACCATGAGTAAGGGGACAGACCAGCAGTTCCAGCATTTTGGGGTCCGGTTGGCGTTTGTCTTGTTTCTTGCTCATGGTATTGACCCTAGCTAAACAACAGTGTGGATAGCCGCTTGCGGCCCTTAATAGCAAGTTTTGAGGTCGCTCCGGCTGCTTCAAATAAGGTTAGCAGTAATTTACGCGCGGCCATATCGTTCCAATCCTTGTCCTGCTCTATACTATAAAAAAGATGCTTGGCGGCGCTTTCCATTTCGCCGGTGGCGCTAAGGGCTTCGGCCAGAGCATAGCGCGCCTCCAGATCATCCGGATTGTTTTTAATTTTTTCTTCCAGAGCGGCGTTATCAGCGCTTTGCTCTTCGCCCTTTTGGGCCAGCGCAATGGCGGCCAATACGCTTTTCACATCCGCATTTTCTTTGGCCTTGTCATCCAAAGCGGCCAGCAGGCCCTTGGCGCCTTCAACATCATCATTCTGTAAATAGCATCGCGCCATTCCGGCCAGCGCGCTGATGTTTTGCGGGTCAATCTGCAAAGCGCCGGCAAAATCCTGCGCTGCGCCGCCGGTATCGCCAATGCTCAACGCATCCTTTCCCCGGGCCACCATGGCATCAGCCTCTTCACCGGCGTTTGTTTCTCCAGAAAGGCGATCCACAAAGGCTTTGATCTGGCTTTCCGGCTGTGCGCCCATAAACCCATCAACCGGATTGCCGTCCTTGAAGGCAAACACGGCAGGAATGGACTGCACTCGTAGCTTCCCGGCCATGGCTGGGTTTTCATCGATATTGATTTTTACCAGCTTAACCGCGCCCTTGGCGCCCTTGACCACGCGCTCGATCGTGGGGCCAAGCTGGCGACAGGGACCACACCACGGGGCCCAGAAATCGACAATGACCGGGGTGGTTTTTGAGGTTTCCACCACGTCGGCAACAAAGCTGGCATCGGTGCTGTCCTTGATCAGGTCTCCACCATTTTCAGTTTCTGATGGTGCGTTACCGTTTCCAAACAAGCTCATTTTATTGCTCCTGTGATCACGGGCAAAAGATGGGCTGTACGGCCTTGAGGCGCAAGGCCTGTTAGGCACCCTTGTGGCAATTTTCAGGAGCGATATTCAGAACTGGTTATAATAAAGCAATCATCAGCCAAGCGCGGCCGAGGCTTCGCGCACTTTCTGGGTGGCGACATCCACCTGTTCGGTTGCGCTGGCAATTTCGCTAATGCCCTGGGTGATGTTGTTCACACCACTGGCGGCAGTTTGCATGTTGGAAGACATTTCCCCGGTTACCGCCGTTTGTTCTTCCATGGCCGCAGAAATGGCGGCGGAAAACTCATTAATATCGCCAATGGTCTTGGAAATGCCCTCGATGGCCTTAACGGCATCCTGAGTAGTGTTTTGCATATCATTGATTTGCTTGCTGATTTCCTCGGTGGCCTTGGCGGTTTGGCTGGCCAGAGATTTAACCTCTGAGGCAACCACGGCAAAGCCTTTGCCGGCATCACCGGCGCGCGCAGATTCGATGGTGGCATTCAGCGCCAGCAAATTAGTCTGTTCGGCAATATCGGAAATCATACCAACCACTTCACCAATATTCTGTGCCGAATCTGCAAGACCGGAGACGACACCATTGGTGCTTTTGGCCTGCTCTACCGCTTCGGTGGAAACGTCCAGCGCAGATGACACCTGGCGGTTAATCTCGCCGACCGAGGCCACCAGCTCTTCAATCCCGGCGGCCAGGGATTGTACATTTGATGAGGTTTCATCAGCGGCCCCTGAAACGTTGGTGGCCTGGTTTTTGGTGTTGGTCACCGCATCGGTAATTTCCCTAAGATCCCGGTCGATGTTTTTTTGTAGCTCCACGCGTCGCATTCGCTCTTCAACCTGAGCGCTGATATCGGTGGCAAATTTGACAACCTTAACCACGGCACCATCATCGTTGATGATCGGGTTATAAGAGGCTTGAATCCAGACGGTCTTGCCGCCTTTGCCGATGCGTTTATATTCGGCGGACTGATATTCGCCACGACGCAAGGTATCCCAGAAGGTTTTGTATTCAGCAGTATTGCGCTCCGTCGGCTCCACAAACAGGTGGTGATTCTTTCCTTTGATCTCGTCAAGCCGGTACCCAATTGCGGCCAGAAAATTTTCATTGGCGTCCAGCACAGTCCCATCCATGTCAAATTCAATGACGGCCTGTGAGCGGTTAATGGCTTCTATTTTGCCCCGGTAATCCATATTGCGGACTTTTTGCGTGGTAATATCGGTGGCAAATTTAATGACTTTTACGGGGCTACCCTTACGGTTGAGTATAGGGTTGTACGAGGCCTGAATCCAGACGACCCGGCCGCCTTTGCCGATGCGTTTATATTCAGCAGCCTGATACTCGCCCCGGCGCAAATTATCCCAGAAAGCCTTATAGTCTGAGGAATTGCGATAATTCGCATCCACAAACATATTATGGTTTTTGCCTTTGATTTCGCCCAGCTCATACCCAAGGGCGCTCAGGAAATTCTGATTGGCATCAAGAATGGTGCCGTCCATACCAAATTCAATAACCGCTTGAGATTTGTTGATGGCATCTATCTGTGCGCTCATGTCATTTGTGGATTTAAATAAAAGCATTGGTGGCGTCCCCTGATCCTGGATAATCTTGTGAAACAGGCAATATCGCCCCTAACGTAAACAAATAATTTATTTCAAGATAAAATAATTATAACCTTACCATTATTCCGTGCAGAACATTACTTTTGCGCGCACGGCGTAATTAAGGGATGTGAAATATATGGAGCCTTTTCCTAAACAAAATAATAATAAATCTAATAATAAGGCAGCGGACCGTAGGGGTCAGGCCCTAAAGCAAAGCAAAATTCACAATTTCGGGCTCGTGGCCCGTGGCCTTGGCAAAGCGCAAGATGTCCGTGCTGGAAATGGTGGTGGTTGCGTTGTTTTTTAGTGGGTGAAAATTCACCAGATCATATTCCAGCAAGGCGGCGTCCAACACGAAACGCACTTGTGGTGGCTGGTCATTGATCAGGGCAAAGGCGGTTACCGAACCGGGGGTTACCCCAAGGGTCTGCTCCATCAGCTCGGCACGGCCAAAGGAAAGCCGCGCACCGCCCAGGGTTTTATGAAGGTGATTGAGGCGTATTTGCGTCGCGCCAAGGGCGCTGATCAGGGTCAATACGCCTTTCTTGTCCTTGAGGAACAGGTTCTTGGAATGTCCGCCCGGCAGCTTTGCCTTTATGTCGGCCCCCTCCTCTACGGTGAAGACGGGYCGGTGCTCCATGGTGGTGTGCGCAATGTCCAAATCATCTAAAAACGCAAAAAGTTCAGCTCTCGTCGCTGTCATCATCTGTCCCCACTGAGAATAACCCTGCATACTCTCTTGCATTCATGGCGCGATTACGCAATAACGCCCGCCTGTTCGGCACTGTCGGGCGGTTTGCCTTATTGGATGCGGGCGTAGCTCAGGGGTAGAGCGAAACCTTGCCAAGGTTTAGGTCGTGAGTTCGAATCTCATCGCCCGCTCCAGATAACGGTATTTTTAACCTAATCTTCGCGCAACAGGCCGGTCAGCGTGACCACGGTCACAGCAAAGAGTATGGCGCCGATCAGCGCATACAGAAAATCCAGGCTGCGCCACAAAGGGGCGCCCAGCCGCCCTTGTGGGTCAAAGGCACAGGCACGACGCTGGCCAAATTCCACCACCGGCAAAAGCGTATCTATGGCATAAAGGGGTGCAATCAGACCGGGACAGCCCCGAACCCTGATTTTGGCKATGCCCGGYATGCTGACCAGCGTKTTTTGGACAGAGGCATGCTCGCCGCGCAATACATCTTCCGCCGGGCCAAAATGCCCCGCAAAGGCGTGTGCCCCATACATACCAGAACCAATGACAATCCAGAGAACAAGCGCCATTACCGCTCGCGTGCCGGCATAGCCATAGCCACTGGTCAGACCCAGAAATTTTTGGAAAACCCGCATGGGCCAGGGATCAATATGAGAACGCAAACGCAATTCCCGCATTGTGATCAGCACCCGGTCCGCATCGGTGCTTTGCCCCCGGGCCCGCAAAACCTTGGCATATTGATTATAGGGTTGGGGATCAAATTCGCTCGCCGTGGGTCGTTCCGGGTTCTGGTATTGCCTCTTTATCCAGTCCAGACGTCGATGCAGTGAATTATCCCGCTGGTCTTCGGCATTGCCATGCAAGCGCTCATACGTAAGCCCGGAAAGGCGCATACGGCCAGGTTTGGTCGGCCAGCTGGACCGCGCATCATCAAAAAGAACGCTGATATAGGCATTGCGAGTATCAAAAACACCATCCATGACGATGTCTCTGGAAACCAGGCTGGATTCTATGCGTGAGCCCACCAGACGCACGTCGCCATTAATGGTGACGGGGGTGCCGTTATCTGATGGTAGCATAAACACATTGCCACGAATCGTCGCACCGTCCAGGCTCAAAGCCTGACCGCGTTTGTTTTCCAGCAAAGCACCATTAATGGCAAACTGGCCCCCGATTTGCGTTATCCAAAATCGCAGCTCGCCCTTTGCCGTAAAGCGAATGCCTTCGTCAGAGGTCATAAAGGCGCTGTTTCGGATATCGGCGCGGGTGAAGTTCAGCGCGATGCCGCCGGGGTTGAGAAGGCGCGCGCCGCTGGCATTAAAGGCACCGGTGATTTGCGCACCCAAAAAGGTGATCTGGCTGTGGGCTTCAAAAGAGCAACCCTGATACACCCTTAGCGTAACATTCCCGCCAATTTTGGCTCCGGCAAAATCCAGCGCAAAATGGGTGCCGGCCTTTTTATTGCCCACGCCTTTAACGCGGGAGCCGTTTAAATATACCGASCCTTCAATGCGGGCGCTTCCGGCGCTAAGGCTTACCAGCGAACATCCAAGCAGGGAAAGACTGTCAATATGGCTCTCTTCCAGCGATAAGGTTTCGTCCAGTACGCAATTTTCCAGCTCGATGGTGGGCAAAATGCGTGATGGATCATCAGCCCGACCGGTCCAGCCCGACAGGTCCAATGCCCCTTCGATCACAGCAGTATGGATACGCACACCCCGGGGCGCCACCGGATCGGCGTGTTTACATTGCTTTTGCGCAAGGCCGGTAATCAGACGGCGCAGTATTTCGGCCCGTATAACCGGCGGGGTATCCAGATCAGAAAAATCAGCAATATCGCCAGTGCTGGCGGCAGCAATGACCGCGCGTTCATAGGGGCTAAGGGTTGGTTTTAGTGGTGCCGGGCTTTTGACCATGGATCAGCCTAGCAAAATTAATGAACGGGCGTCACCTGTTTCGTAAATCGTCTTCGCGCTTTAAAAGCCAGTCCACCATTAGCGTACTCAGTTCATCGGGTTTTTCCCATTGGGTCCAATGGCCGCAATCCTTGATGACGTGTTTTTGCAAATCGGGCACCCGTTCCTCCATGCCTTCCATAAAAACCGGGGGCAGAAACGGGTCCAGCTCGGCCCCGATCATCAAAGAGGGTTGATGAACGGT
>NVVU01000089.1 GCA_002733485.1 Robiginitomaculum sp. | reverse complement strand
ACCGGCTGGATTTACAGGCACGCCTTGGCTTTGTATCGCGTAGTCCACGCTGGGCCATGGCACACAAATTTCCCCCTGAACAAGCGCAAACCATTCTGGAACGCATCGACATACAGGTGGGACGCACCGGGGCGCTGACCCCCGTGGCGAAATTACGCCCGGTGACCGTGGGCGGCGTGGTGGTGTCCAATGCCAGCCTGCACAATGCCGACGAGGTTAAACGTCTGGATGTGCGCGTCGGCGATACGGTATTGATTCAGCGCGCCGGCGATGTGATCCCCCAAGTGGTCAAGGTGCTGGACCCGGACCGCCAAGGCCGGCCGGCCGATCCGTTTGCCTTTCCCACCCATTGCCCCTGCCCGTTATCCACCCCGGCGGTGCGCGAGCTGGACGAGAAAACCGGCGAAGCCGGAGTGATCACTAGGTGCAGTGGTGAATTTGCCTGTCCGTTCCAGCGGGTTCGTCGGTTGGAGCATTTTGTCTCCCGTCAGGCGTTTGACATTGAAGGGCTTGGCAAAAAACAGATCACCGCCTTTTTTGAAGAAAACATCATCACCGAGCCAGCCGATATTTTTACCTTAAAAGAACGCAATGATGTGCTGAAGCTGGAGGCCCGCGAAGGCTGGGGCGAAACCTCGGCGAACAATCTTTTTGCCGCCATTGAAGAGCGCCGCCATATCCCTCTTGAACGCCTGCTGATCGCCCTTGGCATTCGCCATGTGGGCCAGACCACCGCAAGGCTGCTAAGCACGTCTTATTTAAGCTGGCAAAATTTTCACACCAATATGCTGGCAGCAATGGACCGCCATAGCGATGCCTATATCCAGCTCACCGCGCTGGATGGGGTTGGCGAAGTGATGGCCGAAGCCATTGTGCAGTATTTTGCCGAGCCGCATAATGAAGGACTGGTCGAGCACCTGCTGGCGCAAATCACGGTCAAGGATGCCGTGCCGCCCAAAAATGACAGCCCCGTTGCCAGCAAAACCGTGGTCTTTACCGGCAAATTGGTGGAAATGAGCCGCGATGAAGCCAAGGCGGGCGCGGCGGCGCTGGGAGCCAAAGTGGCCGGATCAGTTTCGGCAAAAACCGATTATTTAGTGGCTGGACCCGGTGCTGGCTCAAAGCTGAAAAAAGCAACGGAATTAGGCATTCAAACCATGACCGAGGAAGAATGGCTGACCCTGATTTCAGGGGTGTAAGACACTACGTCCAATCAGGACGGACGAGATCACAGAATCTTAATCAGCTCATGCTGGATATCCACATGCCCCCTGGAGGGTGTGGCAGCCATTACATGACTGCCACGCATTGATGATTCCCTGTGTGGTGAAATACCCGCCCACAATGATTGCCGCCAACATAAAGTGTGTTCAGCATTTTCCCTCGCCTTACCCCCATACTACCGGAATTCATTACAATGCATTGTTATAATTGTATTTTTTTTATAACTGACCCGTGGATTATATCGGTAATAATATTGTCGGCATAGCGGTTTGTTATCATTCAGGAAGCGGTTATGCTGTACCCGTTGTCAAGTCTTCTTAGGGTCTTGAAATATGAATAATATGTTTTTTGGAAACACAGACCTTGCCCTGGAACAGGTGCGTCATGAGTGACACCGTCCAGATTCTGGACCCCCAGATTTCGCAAAAGAATCAGGGCAAGCGCGCCATTCGCGAAGCCAATGAACGGCTGATTATGGCGGCCGCAGAACAGGAATTTGCCCTGTCTGGTTTCAAGGGTACCACCACCGATGCCATTGCACGCCGCGCCGGGGTACCCAAGGCCAATTTGCATTATTACTTTTCCACCAAGGCGGCACTGTACCGCCGGGTCATTGAGGATGTGTGCGAGCACTGGCTGGCGGCGGCACACCCCTTTGATGAAACCGATGACCCCAAAACGGCTCTTCGCGGYTATATCAAGGCCAAAATGGATCAGGCGCGTATGCGCCCGTTTGGCTCCCGGGTCTGGGCCATGGAGGTGATCTGCGGTGCGCCGGTGATTGATGGCTATCTGCACAGTGTTCTGAAACCCTGGTACGAGGCCCGTACCAAAAAGCTGAATGAGTGGATCAGCGCCGGCAAAATGGATCCCATCGATACCCGAGCCCTGTTTTTCATGATCTGGGCAACGACCCAGCATTATGCGGATTTTGACAGCCAGATCAGAGTGCTGAACGATGATCAGGCCTTAAGCGATGAACAGTTTTTAGACGCTACCGATCAGGTCTGTAAAATTATTCTGACCGGAATTRGATTAAAGCCTTAGCAATAAACCTGACCGTTTGGTCAGATAAAACTTGACCCCTCACCAAAGATTGCCGATGGTGTGCTCAAGCACTGCAAAAGTGTCAGAAAATCAAGGGAAAAGACACTCAAATGGGCGAGCATCCAGTGGTTAGCACAACTGGCGGAAAATTATCGGCAGAAGACATTGCCGCCAACTTTGACGATCTGCACCTGCCACTAAACGCCGAGCAGGTGAGCGTAGAGGCCAGCCGGTGCCTGTTTTGCCATGACGCCCCTTGTGTGACCGCCTGTCCGACCTCGATTGATATCCCCAAATTTATTCGTCAGATCGCCACCGGCAATCTGACCGGATCAGCACGCACCATTTTAAGCGCCAATATTATGGGCGGCACCTGTGCACGGGCCTGCCCCACCGAAATTCTGTGCGAGAGTAAATGCGTACTGAATACCGGCGAGCATGACCCCATCGAGATCGGTGCCCTGCAACGCCATGCGGTGGATCATTTGATAGCCAGAAACGATCCCCATCCGTTTACCCGCGCTAAACCCAGTGGCAAAAACATTGCCGTCATCGGGGCTGGCCCGGCGGGGCTGGCCTGTGCCCATGCCCTGGCGGTTCACGGCCATGAGGTCGAAATTTTTGAAGCCCGTGAAAAGCCCGGTGGCCTGAATGAATATGGCCTGGCGGCTTATAAAATGGTTGATGATTTTGCCGCCCGAGAAGTGGACTTTATTTTAGGCGTTGGCGGCATCACCCTTCATTACGGTGAGGCACTGGGCCGGGATGTAGCGTTTACCGATCTGCAAGCGCGCTTTGATGCGGTATTTATGGGTATTGGCCTCGGTGCACCGCGCAAGATGGGTATAGACGGTGAGCACCTCGACGGCGTTATGAATGCCCTGCAATTCATCGAAAATATACGCCAGACCGATGATCCTGCCCAAATTTATCCGGGCGAAAATGTCGTGATCATTGGTGGTGGCAATACCGCTATTGATGCGGCGGTGCAGGCCAAGCGCCTGGGAGCACGTTCCGTCACCCTGGTTTATCGGCGCGGGGGCACGCAAATGGGAGCCACCGAATGGGAACAGGATCTGGCGGCGGTCAATGGCGTTACCCTTACCCATTGGGCCAAACCCGTGCGCCTGACCGGCAAGGGTACAGTTAATGTCGTAGAGTTTGAACGTACGGCCCTGAAGGACGGAGCACTGGAAGGCACTGGCGAGCATTTCACCTTTTTGGCCGATCGGGTTTATGCCGCCATTGGGCAGGAACTTTATGATCAGGGCCTTGCGAACATTACCTGTGAGCATGGTAAAATCATGGTCGATGAGGCCGGGCAAACCTCCCTGCCCGGTGTCTTTGCCGGGGGCGATTGTATTGCCTCTGGCGAAGACCTGACCGTGCAGGCGGTTGAGGATGGGAAAAATGCTGCCGCCGGAATAGACACATTTTTGAGAGGTAATAATGGCTGATCTGGGATGCACCATTGCCGGGATTGAAAGCATCAATCCCTATTGGCTGGCCTCGGCCCCGCCCACCGACAAGCAATATAATGTGGAACGCGCCTTTGCCGCCGGTTGGGGCGGCGTGGTGTGGAAAACGCTGGGTGAAAACCCGCCGGTGGTCAATGTCACCAGCCGTTACGGTGTACACAAGGACACCGCGCGCGGGATTTTGGGCATTAACAATATCGAACTGATTTCGGACCGGCCACTGGAAGTAAACCTTCGCGAGATTGAGCAGGTGCGCAAAAATTATCCCGACCGGGTGATCATTGGCTCGATGATGGCCCCGGTCGAAGAGGAATTATGGAAAAGCCTCGCCATCAAGATCGCTAATGCCGGTGTACACGGCATTGAGCTGAACCTTGGTTGCCCTCATGGCATGTGCGAGCGCGGCATGGGATCGGCCATTGGCCAGGTGCCGCAAATGGTCGAAGACACCACGCGCTGGGTGCGCGACGCTGTCGGTGATCTGCCTGTCTTTACCAAACTGACCCCCAACACCACCGATATTTTGCTGCCCGCCGAGGCGGCGCTAAGCGGTGGTGCCGATGCGGTGGCGCTGATCAACACCGTCAATTCAATTATCGGCGTTGATCTGGATGTGATGGCCCCTAATCCGGTGCTGGATGGCAAGGGCACCCATGGCGGTTATTGCGGTAGCGCCGTAAAACCCATTGCGCTGCACATGGTGGCCGAAATTGCCCGCAATGGGGCGACGAAAGACCTCGACATTTCGGCCATTGGCGGCATTACCAATTGGCGAGATGCGGCGGAATTTATCGCCCTTGGGGCCAATGCCTTGCAGGTTTGCACCGCCGCCATGCTGTATGGTTTTCGCATTATCGAAGATATGAACGATGGCCTTTCGGACTTTATGGACGAAAAAGGCTATCGCTCCATCGAGGACTTTCGCGGCCTGGCGATGAAAAATACGGTCAACTGGAATGACCTGAACATGAATTACGACCTGAAAGCGAAGATTGATCAGGATAAATGTATTGAATGCGGACGGTGCCATATCGTCTGTGAAGATACCTCGCATCAGGCCATTACCATGCAAGCCAATACGGATGGCGGGCGCGACTTTACGGTCGTTGATTCTGAATGCGTGGGGTGTAATCTGTGCCTGCATGTATGCCCGGTGCCGGACTGCATCACCATGGCACCACAAGAGAATGGTTTGCCTTATCTGACCTGGCCCGACCACCCGAAAAATGTTCTCAAAGCTGCGGAGTGATCTCATGAACGCCCCCGTTCCCCCCGTTCCTAACGATATGGAAGCCTATTGGATGGGGTTTACCCCCAACCGGGCGTTTAAGAAAAACCCGCGTATGTTTGTTGCCGCTGATGGCATGTATTACACCACCCATGATGGCAAAAAGGTGATGGACGGAATATCTGGTCTGTGGTGTTGCAATGCCGGCCATAACCAGCCGCGCATCGTCAAGGCCATACAGGAACAAGTGGCCGAGCTGGATTATTCTCCGGGCTTTCAGATGGCTCACCCCAAGGCGTTCGAGCTGGCCAACCGCTTGAAAGCCATCATGCCCGGCGATCTGAACCATGTATTCTTTGTCAATTCCGGCTCGGAAAGCGTGGAAACCGCGCTTAAAATGGCCATTTCCTATCACCGGGCCAGAGGCGAAGGCCACCGCACCCGTCTGATCGGGCGCGAAAAGGGCTATCACGGGGTTAATTTTGGCGGCATGGCCGTGGGCGGGATGCCGGCGAACCGCAAAATGTTCGGCGCTCTGGTCGCCGGTGTGGATCATCTGCGCCATACCCATGGCCTCACGGAAAATCTCTTTACCCGGGGCCAGCCTGAACATGGCGTTGAGCTAGCCGACGATCTGGAACGGTTGTGCGATCTGCACGACTCCTCGACCATCGCGGCGGTGATTGTGGAACCCATTGCCGGGTCCGCCGGGGTGATTATGCCGCCCAAGGGCTATCTGGAACGCCTGCGGGCGATTACCAAAAAGCATGGTATTTTGCTGATCCTTGATGAAGTCATCACCGGCTTTGGGCGCATGGGCAAGCCGTTTGCCTCCAACTATTTTGACATTGATGCCGACATTGTCTGCACCGCCAAAGCCATCGCCAATGGGGTTATCCCCATGGGCGCGGTATTTGCCCATGACCATGTCTATGATGCCTTCATGCAGGGACCGGAGGAACTGATCGAGTTTTTCCACGGCTATACCTATTCGGCCAATCCGATGGCTTGCGCCGCCGCGCTGGCGACACTGGATACTTACGAGCAGGACGGCCTTTTCTATAAGGGTACCGAGCTTTGGTCCTATTGGGAGGATGCGGTGCATTCCCTGCGTGGCCTGCCTCATGTCATAGACATTCGTAATATGGGCCTGATTGGCGCGGTGGAGCTGGAATCTATCCCAGGCCACGTCACCAAACGCGCCAGTGAAGCCTTTTTAAAAGCCTATGAAAAGGGACTGCTGATCCGCACCACCGGCGATATTATCGCTTTTTCACCACCTTTGATTATCGAAAAATCCCACGTGGATTTCATATTTGAAACCATGCACGATGTGCTCAAATCCATTGAATAGGAAATCGCCGTGAACACCATTTCTCATATTATTGGCGGCCAGGAAACTGCTGGCGGCACCGGCCAGACCCAGGCCGTTTATAACCCGGCCACGGGCGAACAAACCGGCCAAGTCATTCTGGGCGGCTCGGCTGAAATCAGCGCCGCCGTTGAAGCCGCCAGGGCGGCCCTGCCCGCCTGGTCCGAGGCCGCGCCCGCCAAACGCGCCAAGGTGATGTTTGCTTTGCGTGAAGTGATGATGCGGCGCGCCGACGAGATTGCCAGCACCATCTCTGCCGAGCACGGCAAAACCCATGATGATGCGCTGGGCGAAGTGACCCGCGCGTTGGAAGTGGTGGAATTTGCCGCCGGTATCACCTCGCATCTTCAGGGCGATTTCTCCCGCGAAGTTGGCCCCGGCATTGATACCTGCGCCGAGCGTCAGGCGCTGGGCGTGGTGGCGGGCATTACGCCGTTTAACTTCCCGGCTATGGTACCCTTGTGGATGATCCCCATGGCGCTGGCCTGTGGCAATACGTTTATCTTAAAACCATCAGAGCGTGATCCCTCATCGGCCAATTTGATCTATGATCTTTTTCGCGAGGCTGGCCTGCCGGACGGGGTTCTAAACGTCGTCCATGGCGGCAAGGATGCCGTGGACGCCGTGCTGGACCATAAAGATATTCAGGCGGTCAGCTTTGTCGGCTCCACGCCGATTGCGCAGTATGTCTACACCCGTGGCTGCGCCGCCGGAAAGCGCGTGCAGGCGCTGGGCGGAGCCAAAAACCACATGATTATTATGCCCGATGCTGATCTGGATCAGGCCGCCGATGCGCTTATGGGCGCGGGCTTTGGCTCGGCAGGGGAACGTTGCATGGCGATCTCGGTCGCTGTGCCCATTGGCGAGGAGACCGCCAATGCGCTGGTGGAAAAACTTGCCCCCCGGGTAGCGGCGCTCAACATTGGCCCCAGCACTGATGAAAGCGCCGAAATGGGGCCGATCATCACCATGGAGGCCCGCGACCGCATAGCGGGTTGCATCGCAGCGGGCGAAAGCGAGGGCGCGAAAGTGGTGGTCGATGGCCGAGGCCTGAAACTGCAAGGATACGAGCACGGCTTCTGGATGGGCGGCACCTTGCTGGATAATGTGACCAAAGATATGAGCGTCTATAAAACCGAAATTTTTGGCCCGGTGCTTAGCATTTTGCGTGCCAGAGATTACAGCGAAGCGGTGGACCTGATCAATGCCCATGAATACGGCAATGGCACCGCCATTTTTACCCGCGACGGCGATGCCGCGCGCGATTTTGCCAAACGTATTCAGGTCGGCATGGTGGGCATTAATGTGCCCATTCCGGTGCCCGTGGCCTATCACAGTTTTGGTGGCTGGAAGCGCTCTATCTTTGGCGCGCACGGCATTTATGGCCCCGAAGCCGTGCATTTTTATACACGCCTGAAAACCGTCACCGCACGCTGGCCCACCGGCATTCGTTCGGGCGCTGAGTTCACCTTTCCAAGCATGGGATAAAGGATAAACACCATGACCAAATTACGCGGCGGCCTGATCCAGATGGCCCTGAAAGCCTCCACCGATGAAAGCCCGGCGGCCATTACCAAAGCCATGATCGAGGCACATATCCCCTATATCGAGGAAGCCGGGACCAAAGGCGTGCAGGTTCTGTGCTTCCAGGAGGTGTTCACCCAGCCCTATTTTTGCCCCTCACAGGATGTGAAATGGTTTGAAGCGGCCGAAAAGATCCCGGACGGGCCAACCACGCGCCTGATGCAGGACTATGCCAAAAAATACAACATGGTCATCGTGGTGCCGATTTATGAGGCCGACGATATTACCGGCGTGTATTACAACACCGCTGCCGTGATCGACGCAGACGGCGAGTACTTAGGCAAATATCGCAAAACCCACATCCCGCAGGTGGCCGGCTTTTGGGAGAAGTTCTTCTTCAAGCCCGGTAAATCCAACTGGCCGGTGTTCCAGACCAAATATTGCAAGCTCGGCGTTTATATCTGTTATGACCGCCACTTCCCCGAAGGCTGGCGGGCGCTGGCGCTGAACGGCGCCGAATACATCGTCAATCCATCGGCCACGGTGGCGGGCCTTTCCGAATAYCTSTGGAAGCTGGAACAACCGGCSTCTGCSGCSGCRAACGGSTGTTATATCGGCGCGATCAACCGYATTGGCCGCGAGCAGCCCTGGGACATTGGYGAATTTTATGGSCARAGCTATTTTGTTAATCCGCGCGGSCAGATYGAGGCCGAAGCCAGCCGCGAYAAGGAYGAATTGCTGATCCACGATATGGACATGGATATGGTGCGCGAAGTGCGYAATCTGTGGCAGTTYTTCCGCGAYCGCCGCCCGGACACCTATGGYAAACTGRYSGAGAGTAAATAGTAAAACCTGTCATTMCCGGGCTTGTCCCGGTAATCCAGTAATAAACTAAACTGGATTACCCGGATAAACCGGGCAATGATAAYATTGGAGGTTGTACGCATCCTTCGACAAGCTCAGGATGAGRRYRRMRTAYKYTRYYCTCATCCTGAGCTTGTCGAAGGATARAGGGCAGARCAAAACGCCGGGGAGGGCGTGAAGTATGACGCAAACCATCAAGGGCGCGGACCCSTCGCTTTATAAYGCRGACATGGCCCCGGCSGRSGATGCGGAWCGCACCTGGAAYATGTGGTCMTTTGCCTCGCTCTGGGTGGCSATGGTGGTGTGYGTGCCGACCTATATGCTSTCCGGCGGACTKGTYGCSGCKGGSATGAACTGGTGGCAGGCGGTSRTGACCRTYTTTTTGGGMAATGCCATTGTGCTGGTCCCGATGATGCTGATCGGCCATATGGGKGCCAAATACGGCGTACCATTTCCGGTSYTGCTGCGCTCTGCCTTTGGCACCAAAGGGGCAAAAATCCCGGCRATYATGCGYRGYYTKGTGGCCTGYGGCTGGTTTGGCATTAACACCTGGGTCGGTGGCTCGGCGATWTATGTGATCCTGAATGCGCTAACGGGTGATATGTTCAAAGGCCCGGACCTACCGGTTTTGGGCATTGATGCGGCCCAAACCGTCAGTTTTCTGGTGTTTTGGTCCATGCACCTCTATTTTATCAAAAAAGGCACCGAAAGTATCAGGTGGCTGGAAACCCTGGCCGCGCCGTTTTTGCTGGCAATGGGACTGGCGCTATTGGCCTGGGCYTATATCAAGGCCGGYGGTTTTGGGGCCATGYTWTCYGCRCCTTCGCAATTTATCGARGGCGGTGCCARRGARGGCCAGTTCTGGARCACCTTYGTYATTTCGCTGACCGCCATGGTSGGSTTTTGGGCAACGGTGGCSCTGAACATTCCGGACTTCACCCGYTTTGCCAAATCCCAGCGYGACCAGATGCTGGGTCAAGCCATTGGCCTGCCCATYCCCATGGCRCTGTTTGCGTTTATCTCAGTGGCYGTGACCTCGGCCACSGTGCAGATTTAYGGCGAAGCGATCTGGAACCCGGTKGAYCTKGCCGGGCGTATGGGTGGCGTCGGCGTTATCTTTGCACTCGCTGCTTTGATCGTTGCCACCTTAACCACRAAYCTSGCCGCMAATGTGGTGGCCCCGGCCTAYGGGTTTTCCAATCTGGCMCCMWSMAAGATYTCYTTTCGCATGGGCGGCTATATCACSGCSGCCATCGGCATTGCCATTTTYCCRTGGAAACTGGTCGARGAYGCCRGSGCSTATATYTTCACMTGGCTGGTRGGTTATTCGGCMCTGCTTGGYCCSATYGCKGGKYTGYTRATCGCGGATTACTTCYTGCTGCGTGGMACCAAGYTAAAACTGGACGACCTCTTCTCTCATGATGGYATWTAYGGYGCCAATAAYGGCTGGAACCGTGCAGGCATGATCGCGCTTGTCGCCGGGATATTGCCCAGCCTTCCCGGCTTTTTACACGCCGCCGGATTTGCCCAATCGGTGCCGGGTGTTTTTGATACGATCTATGGCTATGCCTGGTTTGTCGGCTTTGGCGTTGCGGCGGCGGTGTATTTAATCCTCAGCCGTCACCCCGATGAAAACCGGGGTCCAGTTAAAACGGAATGACGAGACGGAAATGGAAAAACACCCCTGTGTTTATATCCTAGCCAGTAAGCGCAATGGCACAGTGTACACAGGCGTAACCAGCGATTTAGCGAAACGGATTTGGCAACACAGAGAAGGTGAAGTTGCAGGATTTTCTAAGCGTTACAACGTCAAAATACTGGTGTGGTACGAGGCTCATGAAACCATGGAATCCGCCATCACACGGGAAAAACAGATCAAGGAATGGAAACGCGTATGGAAACTGGAACTGATTGAAAAAACAAACCCGCAATGGCGGGATTTGTGGGATGATATTACGAAATAACCCACCACCGTCATGCCGATGAAAATCGGCATCCAGTTGTGAGTTTCATTCTAAGTTGCGCGAACAGACTTCAGCGCCGTTCTGGATTCCGGCTTTCGCCGGAATGACGAGCTTGAACTTTATACCCACACTCTGCCGTCACCCCGATGAAAATCGGGGTCCAGTTGTGAGCTTCAACCCTAAGTACGCGAGCAGGTTTCAATGCTGCTCTGGATTCCGGCTTTCGCCGGAATGACGAGTTTAAGTTTTCAGTCTATACTCTACGTTATACCGATGAAAATCGGTATCCAGATTTTGGAAGTAAATATGACCTGCCCAATTTACGCACTAACATTACACAAGACATACTACCGAAAAGGATTCTTCAATCTTGGTGTCTCCGTAGACCGTTACATTCAGCCGAGCGATGGGCCTGTTACAATTTATTTAGGCGATTCTACTAGGAAGCTGTGCGGTCGGTCTAATAGAAAAGCACAAACTAACCGAACACCACGAATTCACGGGAATGTCCCGCTGGCACATTGGTTTATGAAAAACTTTGAAGAGCTTGATGTTATTGACGTTGTAATCCTTAGTCCAAATGAATTGAATCTAAGAAAGAAAACCCCATGACCTCACTGATACGCGGCGGCACCATCGTTACGGCAGAGCGGACCTATCGTGCGGATATTTTGTGCGTTGATGGTAAAATCGCCGCCATTGGCCCTGATCTGGAGGCCCCTGCCGGGGCTGAGGTCATCGACGCCGGGGGGCAGTATGTGATGCCGGGGGGCATTGATCCGCACACACATATGCAATTGCCATTCATGGGCACGGTGGCATCTGAGGATTTTTACACGGGCACAGCGGCGGCGCTAGCTGGCGGCACCACCTCGATTATTGACTTTGTCATTCCGGACCCTCAGCAAAGCATTATGGAGGCCTATAAAACCTGGCGAGGCTGGGCGGAAAAATCCGCCGCCGACTATGGGTTTCACGTCGCCATCACCTGGTGGGACGACAGCGTGCGCAAAGACATGGGTGATCTGGTACGCGAAGAGGGCGTGAACAGCTTCAAGCATTTCATGGCCTATAAAGGCGCGATCATGGCCGATGACGAAATTTTATATAACTCGTTCACGCGCTCGCTGGAGCTGGGGGCCATGCCCACCGTGCACGCCGAAAATGGTGAAATGGTTTTTCAGTTGCAACAAAAACTGCTTGCCGAAGGCATTACCGGGCCGGAGGGACACCCGCTGTCTCGCCCCCCCGCCGCCGAAGGTGAAGCGGCCAATCGGGCGCTGCGTCTGGCCGAAGTGATCGGCGTGCCGCTCTATATCGTCCATGTTTCAACATCCGATGCCTTGGAAGAAATCAAGCGCGCCAAAGCCGCCGGACAGCGCGTTTATGGCGAAGTTCTGGCCGGGCATTTAACTGTCGATGACAGCGTTTATCGCGATCCTGACTGGAACAAAGCCGCCGCCCACGTCATGTCACCGCCATTTCGTTCCCCCGA